>NZ_JAFBBS010000001.1:3000000-3239725 GCF_016907315.1 Microbacterium esteraromaticum | reverse complement strand
CGGTCGCGCGATCGGCGGCGGCAATGGTTTCCCCCGCACCGCACGCGCCAGGCACAGCTGGATCGAGCAGAACCTCGCCGGCGCCGGCGAACGCGCCGAGCGGCTGCTGACGCGGTACGGCACTCACGCGGCCGACGTGTGGCAGTTCATCACGTCGGGTGATGACGCCCCGCTGGCCGGCGGGGACCTGTCGACGCGCGAACTCGCCTGGATGGTCGAGCGCGAGCACGCCGTCCGCCTGCAGGATGTCGTGCTGCGTCGCACCAGTCTCGCGTTCACCGGCGATGTCGACACCTCCACGCTTGTGGAGTTGGCGGATGCCATGGCCCCGTTGCTCGGCTGGGACGCCGATCGCCGGGCCGCGGAGCTCGACGACACGCGAGCACTGCTCAACGAACGCCACGGCCTCGAACTTCCCGCGCTTCCGTCGCACCAGAACGACTGAAGCACAGACCGTCGTCTCCTCACGACGTAACCTCACTCACTGCATGCGCTGGGGGAGAGCACATGCGCACAAAAGGTCAATGAAGACATGACTGATGTCAATCTCGGGCTGTACTTCCTCTCCGAGTTCGTGGGAACGGCCATGCTGATCCTGCTCGGATGCGGTGTGGTCGCGAACGTCGCGCTCGCGAAGAACAAGGGCTACGCCGGCGGATTCCTCATGGTCAACTGGGGATGGGGACTCGCGGTGTTCGCGGGTGTGCTCGCCTCCGCCTACTCCGGTGCGATCCTGAACCCCGCCGTCGGCATCGGACTGCTGATCGCCGGCAAGATCACCTTCACGGCGTTCCTCGTGGCGACCGCTGCCGAACTCCTCGGTGCGATCGTCGGTGCCGTCGTCGTATGGCTCGCGTACAAGCAGCACTTCGATGAGGAGCCGGAGGCCGCCAACAAGCTCGGCGTGTTCTCGACCGGCCCCGCCATCCGGTCGTACGGCTGGAACCTCGTGACGGAGATCGTGGGCACGTTCGTGCTGGTCTTCATCATCTTCGCGTTCGCCGACTACGGCGACATCGAGGTCGGAACGCCCGGCGGCCTCGGACCGCTGACCGCTCTGCCCGTCGCACTGCTCGTCGTCGGAATCGGCGCCTCCCTCGGTGGCCCCACCGGATACGCCATCAACCCCGCCCGCGACCTCGGACCCCGCATCGCGCACGCCATCCTCCCGATCAAGGGCAAGGGCTCCAGCGACTGGTCGTACTCCTGGGTACCGGTGGTCGGCCCGCTGATCGGCGGCGCGATCGCCGCGCTCGCCGCCCCCGCGCTGCTGAGCCTCGCCTGATCCGCTTCGATTTCAAAGGAGAAAACAATGGCTGACTACATCATCGCTATCGACCAGGGCACCACGTCGAGTCGTGCCATCATCTTCGACCGCAAGGGCAGCATCATCGCCACCGGTCAGAAGGAGCACGAGCAGATCCTGCCCAAAGCGGGCTGGGTGGAGCACGACGCGTCGGAGATCTGGCGCAACGTGCAGGAGGTCATCGGCCTCGCTCTGAGCCGCGCCGACCTCACCCGCTACGACATCGCCGCGGTGGGCATCACCAACCAGCGCGAGACCGCTGTCGTCTGGGACAGGAACACGGGCCAGCCGGTCTACAACGCGATCGTCTGGCAGGACACCCGCACGCAGGAGATCGTCGACCGCCTGGCGGCCGACGGCGGCGTGGAGCGGTTCAAGTCGATCGTCGGCCTGCCGCTGGCGACCTACTTCTCCGGCACGAAGATCGCGTGGATCCTCGAGAACGTCGAGGGCGCACGTGAGAAGGCCGAGGCCGGCGATCTCATGTTCGGCACCACTGACTGCTGGGTGCTCTGGAACCTCACCGGCGGCGTCGACGGCGGCGTGCACGCGACCGATGTGACCAACGCATCGCGCACCATGTTCATGGACCTCGAGACCCTCGAGTGGCGTGACGACATCCTCGAGGCTTTCGGCGTGCCGCGCTCGATGATGCCCGAGATCCGCTCGTCGTCGGAGGTCTACGGAGCGGCTGAGGACTCGTCACTGCTGCGCGAGACGCCCATCGCGGGCATCCTCGGCGACCAGCAGGCGGCGACGTTCGGTCAGGCTGCGTTCGACAAGGGCGAGAGCAAGAACACGTACGGCACCGGCTGCTTCCTCATCTTCAACACCGGTGAAGAGGTGGTGCACTCGAAGAACGGCCTGCTCACGACGGTCGGCTACAAGCTCGGTGACGGCCCGACGCACTACGCGCTCGAAGGTTCGATCGCCGTGACCGGATCGCTGATCCAGTGGCTGCGCGACCAGCTCGGGATCATCAGCTCGGCTCCCGAGGTCGAGGACCTCGCGCGTCAGGTCGACGACAACGGCGGCGTGTACATCGTGCCGGCGTTCTCCGGGCTGTTCGCCCCGTACTGGCGCCCCGACGCCCGAGGCGCGATCGTCGGCCTGACCCGTTACTCGAACCGGAATCACATCGCGCGTGCGGCTCTCGAGGCCGTCGCCTTCCAGACGCGTGATGTGCTGGACGCGGTGAACGCGGATGCTGGTGTCGACCTGTCGGAGCTGAAGGTCGATGGCGGCATGGTCTCCAACGACGCCCTCATGCAGTTCCAGGCTGATGTGCTGGGCGTCCCCGTCGTGCGTCCCGTGGTCGCGGAGACCACCGCGCTCGGGGCGGCGTACGCCGCGGGCCTGGCTGTGGGCTTCTGGAGCGGGCTCGACGACCTGTCGGCCAACTGGCAGGAGGACAAGCGCTGGGAGCCGACCATGGACGAGGCCGAGCGCGACCGCCTGCTGCGTCAGTGGCGCAAGGCTGTCACCAAGTCGATGGACTGGGTCGACGCCGACGTGAACTGACCCCAGGTCACGGAGAAGCGGGTTCGGAATCCTGTTCCGAACCCGCTTCTCACGTCTGCGCGGGGTTCGCCCTGCCGAAGTCGGCGAGGAAGGCGCGGGCGACGGCGCGCGGTTGCTGCCCGTGCCAGACGATGTGCTCGGCGCGCAGCGGGCCATCTGCGACCGTGATGGCGCACACGTCTGCCGAGGAACGGGCGACGACGCCAGGAGCGAGAAGCGAGACGGCGAGTCCCGCCGCCACGAGACCGAGAAGCAGCTCGGCGGAACCCGCTTCGAAGGCGACGTCCCGGCTCAGACCGGCGGAGGAGAAGGCCAGGTCGCTCTGCGCCCTGCCCGACGTACCTGCGGGGAAGTCGGCGAAGGTTTCGTCGGCGATGTCGACGAGTCGGATCTCTTCGCGGTCAGCCAAGGCATGCCCCGGCGGCATGACGGCCACAAGCCGCTCTCGGCCCAGCAGGCGGTGACCGACGCCGGAGGGCTCGATGTCGGCACGCAGGCCGAGAAAGGCGACGTCGACCGCGTCACCGCGCACGTCGGCGATCAACGTGTCGCTGTTGCCCATGGTCAGCTCCACCCGCACCTCGGGATGCATCGCACGGAATCCTGCTATGACTTCCGGGAGGTCGACGGCTGCCACCGTCGGGATCACCCCGATTCTCAGGATCCCCACGACTCGGCCACTCGCGGCGACGGCATCCTCCCGTGCCGCAGCTGCCGCCGAGACGGCGATACGGGCATGGTGCAGGAAGGCGACTCCCGCTTCGGTGGGCCGTACGCCACGACTCGAACGGATGAAGAGGCGCTGGTCGAGCTCCCGCTCGAGCGCGGCGATCTGGTGGCTCAGCGCGGACTGCGTCACGAAGCATCGCTCGGCGGCACGGGTGAAGCTCTCGGTCGATGCGACCTCGACGACGTAGCGGAGCTGCTGAAGATCCATAGATGAATGATCCCTGCTCATACCGGATGTGACAAGCATGCATTGGACTCATGCTTGCCTGGCGCACACCCTGGAGGTATGACCCAGCTCCGCATTCTTCTCCTCACCGCGGTCGCTCCTGTCGCGTGGGGAACGACGTACCTCATCACGACCGAGCTGCTCCCTGGCGGACACCCACTGCTGGCCGCACTCCTCAGATCGCTTCCCGCGGGGCTGCTCGCTCTTGTGATCGGCAAGGCCCTGCCTCGTGGGTCCTGGCTGTGGAGATCCGCTGTCCTGGGCACCCTGAACATCGGCGCGTTCTTCGCCCTGCTCTTCGTCGCAGCCGAACGCCTTCCTGGCGGCGTGGCGGCAGCGGTCGCCGGGGTCCAGCCATTGATCATCATCGGCATCGGCTGCGTCGTTCTGCGGGAGAGGACGCCGATGCCCGCTACCGCCGCGGGCGTCGCTGGTGCCGTGGGCGTTGCGCTGGTCGTCATCGGACCGAGCGCCCAACTCGACATGATCGGCGTGTCGGCGGCTCTCGGCGGCATCGCGGCCACGGCGTCCGGTGTCGTTCTCACGAAGCGCTGGGGGCGTCCTGCCGGCATCGGACCGATCGCCTACGCAGGGTGGCAGCTCACCGCCGGCGGTCTGGTGCTCCTGCCGCTCACCCTGCTGCTGGAGCCGATCCCTGCGCAGGTCGATCTCGGGGCGATCGCCGGATACGTCTGGCTGGGCACGGTCGGCGGGCTTCTCGCCTACGTGCTGTGGTTCCGCGGCATCCAGCAGCTTCCGGTGGCGGCACCTGGCATGCTGGCGCTGCTCTCCCCCGTCGTCGCCACGGTTCTCGGTGTCGTGGTCGCCGGAGAGACGTTCACCCTCACGCAATCAGCAGGCATCGCGATCGTGCTCGTCGCACTCGTCAGCGGCCAGGCGTTCGCGCTTCGGCGCGACGGCGCTCGCTCTGGTTCTCCCGCGCCGCGTGCGGAAGAACCTGCCCGCACCAGGTGATGCGGATCAGCTCTTGCCGAACAGCTTCTGGATCTCGGCCAGGTCGGCCTCGCTCGGCGCCTTCTGACCGAGTCCGAAACCGGTGCCAGTGGGATTGGCGTTGGCCGTGGCGACGCCAGCGTTCTCGGCCGCGCGCTTGGCGGGGTTGCCCGAACGGGATCCGCCGCTCTTGCCCTTGCCGCCCTTCTTGCCGCGCTTCGCGGATGCCCCCGGCTTGCCCATCGGACCCATGCCCGGGATCTGCGGGGTTCCGCCGCGCGCGACCGTCTTCATCATCTTGGCGGCCTGCTCGAAGCGCTGCACGAGCTGGTTGACGTCGGTGACCGTCATACCCGAGCCCTTCGCGATGCGCAGGCGACGCGATCCGTTGAGGACCTTCGGGTTACGGCGCTCGCCGGGCGTCATCGACCGGATGATCGCCTCGGTCCGATCGATCTCACGCTCGTCGAAGTCCTCGAGCTGCTGCTTCATCTGGCCCATACCCGGCAGCATGCCGAGCATCTTCTTCATCGAGCCCATCTTCTTCATCTGCTGAAGCTGGTCGAGGAAGTCCTCGAGCGTGAAGGCCTCGTTGGCCAGCTTCTCGGCCATCTTCATGGCCTCTTCCTCGTCGAACGCCTGCTGGGCCTGTTCGATGAGGGTGAGGATGTCACCGAGGTCGAGGATGCGGCTCGCCATGCGGTCAGGGTGGAACGGCTCGAGGTCCTCGAGGTTCTCACCCGTGGAGGCGAAGATGATCGGGCGCCCTGTCACCGAGGCGACAGAGAGTGCGGCGCCACCGCGGGCGTCACCGTCGAGCTTCGAGAGCACGACGCCGGTGAAGTCGACGCCCTCCTGGAAGGCCTTGGCCGTGTTCACGGCATCCTGACCGATCATCGCGTCGATCACGAACAGCACCTCGTCGGGGCTGGTCGCCTTGCGGATGTCGGATGCCTGCTTCATCAGCTCCGCATCGACGCCGAGGCGTCCTGCGGTGTCGATGATGACCACGTCGTGCTGGTGGCGGCGCGCGTACTCGACGCCGTCCTTCGAGACGCGGATCGGGTCGCCGACGCCGTTGCCCGGCTCAGGCGCGAAGATCGTGGCACCGGCACGCTCGGCGACGACCTGGAGCTGGTTCACGGCGTTGGGTCGCTGGAGGTCGGCGGCGACGAGAAGAGGGGTATGTCCATCCCCCTCGAGCTGCTTGGCCAGCTTGCCCGCGAACGTCGTCTTTCCCGAGCCCTGGAGGCCGGCGAGCATGATCACCGTCGGCGGCGTCTTGGCGAACTCGAGACGGCGCTGCTCGCCGCCGAGGATTCCGACGAGTTCCTCGTTGACGATCTGCACGACCTGCTGCGCCGGATTGAGCGCCTTGTTCACCTCATCGCCGAGCGCGCGCTCGCGCACCTTGCCGGTGAAGTCCTTGACCACCTGCAGCGCGACATCTGCGTCGAGCAGAGCGCGGCGGATCTCGCGGACGGTGCCGTCGACATCGGCAGGGGTCAGCTTTCCCTTCGTGCGCAGGTTGCGGAAGGTCTCGGTGAGCCGATCGGAGAGCGTGCCAAACGTAGCCATGGTGCCTCCGATTCTACGCGAGCGAGGCCCCCACTCCGAGCGCGGCCCGCAGGGCATCCTTCGCCCGCTGATAGCGGCCCCGTGCGGTCGATGCCGGGATGCCGAGCACGTCGGCGGCATCGGAGATGCTCAATCGCTCCCAGTGCACGAGTCGGATGAGCTCCGCCAGGTCAGGCTCGAGCCGGTCGATGGCATCTCGGACCTCGGAGCCGTCGTCGGCTGGCGGTGCTGTCGCCGCCTCCCGCACCTGCAGGCGGATGCGGTCGGCCAGCGCCCATCGCCGACGCTGCCCCCGGGCGTGATTGAGCAGCGTGCCCCGGGCGATGCCGAACAGCCACATGCGAGTACGCTCGGCGTCGCCGGGGAGCTCCGCGACCCGGCGCCAGGCGACGACCATCGTCTCGCCCAGCAGGTCGGGGGCATCGTCGGGTCCGACCCGCCGTTCGAGGTAGGCGAGAAGGGCGGATGCCGAGGACTCGAGAGCACGGGTCAGTCGCGCGTCGTCATGGCGGCTCACTCCTGTGCACCCTCTCCGCCCCACTCCTCGCCCTCGCAGTGCAGCTGGCTGTGAGCCTCTGCGCCGGCGAGACCGTGCTCCGAGTCGTAGCCATGCGCCTTCAGCTCGTTGTGCATCGCTTGACCCATCGCCTGCTCGTGAGCTGTCCAGGCGTTGAGGTCGGCGATGCGCGGATCCTTCGCCGCCTCAGGGTCACGCGCCATCGCCTCTTCGATGACGGCGAACGACTCAGCGAGGAAAGGATCTGCGGCGGCCTCGACATCCGTCTGCGCGAACCAGTCGTCGAGGATGCGATTCACGTTGGCCTCGACGAACGGATCGGCGATGTCGTAGCCGCTGAACCGAATCTCGCACTGCCCCCACGTCGGCGCGGTGTAGGTGTAACTGCGGTTCGGGTTCTCCAGCCCCGCGATCCAGACCCAGTCCGAGTTGGCCGTGGCCACGCCGGCGGTGCCGATCAGCGCCACCGCGGCGATACCCGTGATCAGCGATGCCCTTCTGCGTCGCTTCGGCGGGCGCACCGTGTCGTGGGCGTCTGCCGTCATCTGCGCCAGGGCGGAATCGCGCCCCCTCCCCCTGTCCGCGAGCACGGGCGCGGATTGGTCGAGCAGGTCGTCGAGCGAATCGGTCATGAGGTCCTCCTTCAGCGGGTCTCACTCATGACCTGTCCGGCGGGGCGTGAAACGTCCTCAGCGCCAGGGAAGATCGTGGATGGCGTGCAGGGCCTCGTCGAACTGCGACTCCAGCGAAGCCTGACCGGGCCCCCGCTCCGCCCACACGCGCACGGAGGAGAGCACCGCTGTCGCCAGAGCCGATCCGAGGATGTCAGCACGAACCACCTCGACTCCTGCGCTGCGCGCCGTCGCGGCGATCGCGGATGCCATCCGGGCGTGCCGGAGCCCCGTGTCGCGCATCAGCTCCGCCTCCACGCCCATCGCGCTGGCGTTGCGCAACGCGAGTGCGAGCGGGTCGGGCGCGAGGCCGTGAAGCATCGGACGCAGCGCGTCTCGCACCGAGTCGCCGTCGGCATCCGTCCCCAGCCGAGCCAGCGCCACCAGCGCGGCGTCGACCCTGGCGTCGAAGCCGGACCACAGCACATCGCTCTTCGACGAGAAGTAGTTGAAGAAGCTCGATCTGCTCACCCCTGCCCGCTGGGTGATGTCGACGATCGAGGTCGCCTCGTACCCCTGCTCGAGGAAGAGCTCGCACGCGGCCTCGGCGAGGGTCTCGCGCGACGAGGCCCGTGGGCGTCCTGCTCGCGAAGCCGTGGTCATAGCGCTCAGCGTAGCCGCGCGTCCCGTGCGGCGCGGCTGGGATCGGCGTATGGTGGTGCGAGGAAATTTCTTGGACACCATCCAACAATCGAGAGAGGGCTTCATGCTCGACATCCAGCTCCCCGGCCTGGCGCCCGCCTACGTGCCCTACCTCGACGGATGGGAGCTGCAGCGCAGCATCCACCGCGACGTCGTGTCAGGCACGAGACCCGACACGCTGCTGCTGCTCGAGCACGAGGCGGTCTACACCGCCGGCACACGCACCGAGGATCACGAGCGTCCGCAGGACGGCACCCCCGTGGTCGACGTCGATCGCGGCGGCAAGATCACGTGGCACGGCCCTGGTCAGCTCGTCGGATATCCCATAGTCCGCCTGCACCCGCCGATCGACGTCGTGGCGCACGTGCGTCGGCTCGAGCGCCTGCTCATCGGCGTCCTCGAGCCTCTCGGCGTCGACGGCCATCAGGTCGAGGGCCGCAGCGGGGTGTGGGTGCGCCGACCGCTGGGTGAGGACAAGGTCGCCGCGATCGGCGTGCGCGTCCAGCAAGGCGTCACGATGCACGGGTTCGCCATCAACTGCGACAACACGCTGGCGGGCTTCCGCGGAATCATCCCGTGCGGCATCACCGACGCCGGCGTCACAACCGTCAGCGAGGTCACCGGTGCGCACGTGACACCGTCGGACATCGTGCAGGCCGTCGCAGACGCATTCGCCGCGGAGTACACGGGCGAGAACCAGGGAGTCGCCGCATGAGCGCGGCTCGCCCCGAAGGGCGCAAGCTGCTGCGGCTCGAGGCCCGAAACGCCGAGACGCCGATCGAGCGCAAGCCGGAGTGGATCAAGACCAAGGCGAGGATGGGTCCGGAGTACACCGCACTGCAGTCGCTGGTGAAGACCGAGGACCTTCACACGGTCTGCCAGGAGGCGGGATGCCCGAACATCTTCGAGTGCTGGGAGGACCGCGAGGCGACGTTCCTCATCGGAGGCTCGCAGTGCACGCGCAGGTGCGACTTCTGCCAGATCGACACCGGCAAGCCCGACGCGTACGACACCGATGAACCGCGCCGAGTCGCCGAGAGCGTGCAGCGGATGGCGCTGCGCTACGCGACCGTCACGAGCGTCGCTCGCGATGACCTGCCGGACACGGGTGCCTGGCTGAACGCCGAGACTGTGCGGCAGATCCACGCCATGAACCCGAACACGGGCGTGGAGCTGCTCGCGAACGAGCACAACGCGGACCCGGCGTTCCTGGGGCAGATCTTCGACGCGCGGCCGGAGGTCTTCGCGCACAACGTCGAGACCGTGCCCCGGATCTTCAAGCGGATCCGGCCGGCCTTCGCCTATGAGCGCTCGCTGAGCGTGATCACGCAGGGGCACGACGCCGGGCTCATCACGAAGTCGAACCTCATCCTCGGCATGGGCGAGGAGCCGGAGGAGGTCGTCCAGGCGCTGCAGGACCTGCACGATGCAGGGTGCGACATCATCACGATCACGCAGTACCTGCGTCCGACGCCCCGTCATCTTCCGGTCGCCCGCTGGGTCAAGCCCGACGAGTTCGTCGAGTTCAAGGCCGAGGCGGAGCGCATCGGGTTCCTCGGCGTGCTCGCCGGCCCTCTCGTGCGTTCCTCCTACCGCGCCGGGCGTCTGTGGGCGCAGTCGATGATCTCGAAGGGCCGCGAGATCCCGCCGCACCTCGCGCACATCGCCGAGAGCGCCGACCTCGGCTTCGCCCAGGCCGTCTGAGCGCGTCTCATCGCACTCGGGCGCCAGAGGTGCCGTGGGACCGCCGACCCGCAGATGCGGACTACGTGATCCTGGAAGATCCGGAGGGCAACCGGTTCTGCGTCGTCGACCAACCTGATCGGTCGGGCTGGAGCGACTCGTGAGGACCTCGACGACTAGTCGGCACTGGTGACTGATTGCACCGAGCCGTCGGACGCCAGATTCACCAGCAGGACTTCATCGGTCTCATCGGCATCGAGCGCGTACTCGAGCACCGCGAACGGCTCCGACCCGCCGTGCTCGTCGGCAAGGATCGTCATGCTCGACAGGCGCAGCGATCGGATGATGTCGACAGCGGCGTCGCCGCTGACGTCGACGAGCACATCCTCGAGATCGTCGCCGAACGCCTCCTGCTGCTGCAGGATGTACTCGGTCACCTCGCTGGTGCGGTCGTCGACCTCGGTCAGCATCGCGCCGCGCACCGAGGCATCCAGTTCCTCGATCCCGGCGATCAGAGCCGCCGCGACATCCAGCGCCGCGATCGAGACGTCGTCCTGATCAGGGGCGGTGAGGTCGACAGTCACCGACTGGTCGCCGAAGTCGACGCGCTCCGTCCAGAAGATGGCGCCGTCAGGCCCCGAGGACAGGACCCCGAAATAGTCGTGTTCGATCGCCATATCGCTATGAAACCAGCCTCTCCGCCGTGGCGGTAGTCCTACGCTCCGACGAGAGACGACACGAACACGTGCGGCGTGAAGCCGGTGAGATCGTCGATCCCCTCGCCCTGGCCGAGCAGCTTGACCGGGATGCCCGTTCGCTCCTGCACCGCGAGCACGAACCCTCCCTTGGCTGAGCCGTCGAGCTTCGTGATGACCAGCCCGGTGACGCCGGCATGCTGCAGGAACGACTCCGCCTGCATGACGCCGTTCTGACCGGTCGTGGCGTCGAGCACCAGCAGGACCTCGCTGATCGGAGCCTGCTTCTCGACGACTCGGCGCACCTTCGACAGCTCGTCCATCAGACCGCTCTTCGTGTGCAGCCGACCCGCGGTGTCGATGATGGCGATCTCGATGCCCTGGTTCTTCGCGTACTCGACAGTCTGGAACGCGACGGATGCCGGGTCCTGTCCCTCGTGCTGAGGTCGCACGAGAGCCGCTCCCCCGCGCTGTGCCCAGGTGGCCAGCTGCTCGACAGCAGCCGCGCGGAAGGTGTCGGCGGCACCGACGACGACGCTGCGCTCGTAGCCGCGCAGGAACTTGGTGAACTTGCCGATCGTCGTGGTCTTGCCGACGCCGTTGACGCCCACGACCAGCACGACGGCCGGACGCTCGGTGAGCTTGAGGGTGGTGTCGAACTTCGCGAAGCGCTCTTCCAGCGTCTCGCGCAGCATGCGCTGCAGATCCCGCGGATCGGTCGTGCGGTAGCGGTCGACCTTCTCATGCAGCTCGTCGAGCAGCTGCTCGGTGATGTCGGGACCGAAGTCGGCTGTGATCAGCGCCGTCTCGAGATCTTCCCATGTCGACTCATCGATCGTGGGCTTGACGAACATGCCGCGCAGCGCGCGACCGAGGGACCAGGACTTCTCCGCCATGAGTCCAGCCTAGATCCCCGTATGGGTGCAGAATCCCCGATGGGGATCAGGCCGAGGCTGCGGCCCGATCGCCCACACGCTGACCGACCACTGCCGACACGCCGTCCTGCCGCATCGACACGCCGTACAGCGCGTCCGCGATCTCCATAGTGCGCTTCTGATGCGTGATCACCAGCAGTTGCGAGCTCTCGCGCAGCTGCTCGAAGACCGTCAGCAGACGGCCCAGGTTCGCGTCGTCGAGCGCCGCTTCTACCTCGTCGAGGATGTAGAAGGGGCTCGGACGGGCCTTGAAGATCGCGACGAGCAGGGCGACGGCCGCGAGAGACCGCTCACCGCCCGACAGCAGTGAGAGCCGCTCGATCTTCTTGCCGACCGGCCGAACGGCCACCTCGATGCCGGTCGTCAGCATGTCGTCCGGATTGGTGAGCGAGATGCTGCCGGAGCCCCCGGGGAACAGAAGCGGGAAGACCTCGCCGAACGCCTGCTTCGTGTCTTCGAAGGCCGCCGCGAAGATCGTCTGCATGCGCTCGTCGAGCTCGGCGATGATCGTGAGCAGGTCCTGCCGCGTCTTTGTGAGGTCGGCGAGCTGCTCGGTGAGGAAGGCATGCCGCTGCTCCAGAGCGGCGAACTCCTCGAGCGCGAGCGGGTTGACCCGGCCGAGCTGCGCCAGCTTGCGCTCCGCCTCTTTCAGCCGGCGCTCCTGAACGCGGCGGTCGAACGGGACGGCCCCGGCCTCGTGCTCGTCATCGTCATCTGTCGCAGCGCCTGGATCACGGGGGATCGGCTGATCCGGACCATATTCCGGGACGAGAATATCCTCCTCGAGTGCGAGTTCTGACGCCACTCGGTCTAGCAGGCTGCTCAGGTGGAGCTTCTTCTCGTGGATCTGGAGTTCGAGGCCGTGAACGCTCTCGGTGAGCGCGGCGAGACGGTCTCGCAGCGCGGTCTCCTGCTTGCGCAGAGAGACGAGCTCCTCATTGTGTGCGGAACGCTCTGCCTCGGCCGCGGCGAGGGCGACGCGCGCCTCGCTGACGGACCGATCGATCGAGTCGAGCACGCGCGGCAGCTCCTCAGCGACTGCCGATGCGGCGGCTCGCTGCCCGCGGCGGATCACCGCCCGTCGTGCGGCCTCCGCGGCGGCGTCACGCTCCTGTTCGCGCTGGCGCTCGAGGGCGACGACTCGCGCCTGCGCGGCACGCACGCGTTCCCGCAGCATCTCGATCTCGAGCCGTGCGCGCACCTCTGATTCACGAGCGGATTCCAGTGCCTCAAGAAGTCCATCGCGAGCGGAGGCGTCCAGCACAGGGCGCGGCTCGGACTCGGCTGCCCGGAGCTCCGCCTTCGCTGCTTCCGCCTTCTGCTCGGCGTCAGCGACGGCCGACTGCGCCTGCGCGAGACTCGTCTCCAGGCGATCGCACTCGGCGACTGCGGCCTCGTGCTGCACGGTCACCCTGTTGAGCTGCTCCGCGTGGTTCGCGAGCGCCGCATCATGCTCGCGCAGCGCTCTCAGTGCATCCTTCGCCACGCGGCGCGCCGTCTCCACGCGATCGGTGGCATCGATGCGGGCCTCCCTCAGCGCGTCGACGACGGTCCTGACCTCGGCGAGCCGCTCGGCTGCGGCATCGCGCTCCGCGGCGAGCTCGAGCCGTGAGGCCTCGCCCGATCCACCGCGCAGGGTGTGCGCGGTGACGACCTCGCCGTTCTTCGTGACGATGGTCGACCTGTCGTCCCCCAGCTGGTCCAGCGCCGCTCTGGCCGTGCGCGCCGCGGCGAGGTCGTCGGCGACCAGCACGGCGGCGAGCAGCCCGCGCACGCCGTGAGGCGCATCGACGACGTCGATGGCCGGCACGACACCGTCGACACTCGTGCCGATCGCCTCGGCGGCGACCGTGCCCTCCGCGATCACGAAATCGACCGTCCCTCTGGTTCCCTCAGCGACGAGAGTGAAAGCGACGTGCGGCTCATCGACGAGGACGCCTTCGGCGAGCGGTCCGAGCACGGCGGCGATCGCACTCTCGAATCCAGCCCTGACCTGCACCGAGTCGCCCACCAGCCCGCGTACGCCTGACACACCGGATGCCACGATTTCGGCCGCGCCGCCAGACAGCGAGAGCGCGCTGGTGAGCGCGGCGGCCTTGGCGGTCAGCGAGTCCGCCTCGCGCTCCGCCTCATGCAGCCGCTCGCGCAGGGAGTCGCGCTCGGCTTCCGACGCCGTGACCTCCTTCTGCGCTGCGTCGTAGGCGGCGGCGAACTCGGCTGCCGAGCCTTCAGGGGCGTGCGCCTCGTCGATCGCCTCCAGCGCGTCGGCGGCCTCCCTGCGCCGCTGATGCGCCGACTCGAGGGCCTGCTCCTGCCGCAGCACGGCGCCGCGTACAGCTGCGAGTGCCGAGGCGGCGGCGTCGGCGTTGCCGCGCAACGTGCTCAGGCGCATGTCGTACTTCGACACCAGCGCGCTCTGCTCGGCGATGTCGACGTCGAGGGTGTCGAGCTCAGCGCGGGCGTTCACGACCTCGCGGCTGGCCGCGACAGCAGCATCCTGCGCGTCGCCGAGCCCTTCCGAGATGCGCGTGACCTCATCTCCAGCCTCGTCGATCGTGTCCTGCGTGACGGTTATGGCCGTGACCGCATCGTCTTCCTCGCTGCCGAGCAGGGCGAGGCGCTGATTCGCGAGCGTGTAGAGGCTGCGCATGCGCTCCTGCGACTGCTCCAGCGCGAACGCGATGCTGCGCGCCCGGTCGACGGCGGCCGAGTTCTGCTGCTGCTCGAGTCGCTGGATGCCGACGCGCACGGCGTCGGCCTGCTCCGAGAGCACGAGTCGCTCGGTGTGCCTCTCGTGCTCCGTGCGGGTGTGATCGGCGAGGGCTGAACGCAGGGCCACCACGTCGTCGGCGAAGAGCCGCGCCTTGGCATCCCTGACCACGGCGGCGATCGTCTGCGCCTCTCGCGCGATCTCGGCCTGGCGACCGAGCGGCTTGAGCTGGCGCCGGATCTCCCCTGCGAGGTCGCTGAGCCGGGTGAGGTTGGTCTCCATAGCGTCGAGCTTGCGGACCGTCTTCTCCTTGCGGCGACGGTGCTTCAGGATGCCGGCGGCCTCTTCGATGAAGCCCCGCCTGTCCTCGGGCGACGCCTGCAGCACGGTGTCGAGCCTGCCCTGACCGACGATGACGTGCATCTCCCGCCCCAGGCCGGAGTCGCTGAGCAGCTCCTGCACGTCGAGAAGGCGGCAGCTCGACCCGTTGATCGCGTACTCGCTGGAGCCGTTGCGGAACAGGGTGCGGCTGATCGTCACCTCGGCGTAGTCGATGGGCAGGGCGCCGTCGCTGTTGTCGATCGTCAGCTGCACCTCGGCGCGGCCGAGTGGTCCGCGGGTCGACGTGCCGGCGAAGATGACGTCCTCCATCTTGCCGCCGCGGAGTGTCTTGGCCCCCTGCTCCCCCATCACCCAGGCGAGGGCATCGACGACATTCGACTTGCCGGAGCCGTTCGGCCCCACTATGCACGTCACCCCGGGTTCGAACACGAATGAGGTCGGCTGGGCGAACGACTTGAAGCCCTTCAGCGTCAGGCTCTTCAGGTGCATGCCGGCGCCTTCGGGGTCATGGGGTCCACGCGTGAGACGCTACCGGAGAACAGCCGGAATGACGGGGATTCCGCGCCGTTTCACGCACGTTCGAACCGACTGACGACGTGGTGCGACACGCCGACGCGGGATGAAATGCTTGACGCGGGCTGTGAATCTTCACTAGCGTTACGTCCGATCACAAGAGAGGGGGTCACCGATGATTACGAACAACAACGCCGCTTGGTTCTGCACCAAGTCGCCAGTGCGCGCGCCATACGCCGCCGTGTCGGTGACCTTCGCCCGTTCTCAGGGCTAGAACCACCCCGCCTCTTCCGATTTCACAGACGCCTCCGAGCGTCTGATCGATGATCGCCGTCGCCGCCTTTCCGGCAGCCGACCTCCGCCCGCACGTCGGGCCACGCCCGTCAGCATCCTGACGCGGGTCGAACTCCGTATCGGCCCGTCTCTCGGCGATGCTGCGTCCCCGGGCGCCGACTCCGCCGTCCGCGGCGGTGGCTTCGCCCAGCCATCTCTACAGAAAGCGCACACATCGTGAGCACCGTTCTGCTGACCGACCACCGGCAGCAATCCACATCCATCCATCCGCCGGATACCGAGGGTCGTCAGACCATCAGCATCCCCGACCGAGACGGTCTGCAGCGTCTGACGCTCACCGGCCGACTCTCCTTCCGGATCGGACTCTGGCTGCTGCAGCGCAGCACCAGGGCTCGTGCGACCGCCACCACTCTCACACCGGATCTCGACCGCCGACCCATCCGTGAGACCGAGGCGATCAACCTGCTGGCCTGGGGCCTGCAGCGCAACATGCTCTGAGAGGCAGATGATGTCCATCACCCTTCCCGCCGGCGCGACCCTGCGTCCGCTCGAGCTCACCGCCCGAGCGGACGCGGGGTCGTCCCCCGCTGTTCGCGCCTACGCTGCCGTCCGCAACGAGATGCTCATCGAGGCCACCGGCCGCGACGATGACTGCCTCACGGCCTCGGAGCTGTTGTCGACGCTCTCGTCCACCCCCGACCGGGATCGACGCCACTGGGCGATCGAGCTCGACGGCGACACCGTCGGGCGCTGCGCGCTCGACATCGTGCTCGACGACGGCGGCGAGACCGCGTTCGTGACCGTCGCCCTGCTTCGCCGCGCGTGGGGCCGCGGAATCGGTCCGGCGGCATACGCGCAGGTCGAGAGGGTGGCGCGGGATGCCGGCGTGCGCAAGCTGCTCAACTGGTCGGGGCACCACGACGGCGAGGCGGCGTTGCCCCGGCTCGACTCCCCCACTGGATTCGGCTCCGCTCCCCTCGACCGCACGGCGCGCTTCCTTCAGCGCGAGGGCTTCCGGCTCGAACAGGTCGCCCGCGGGAGTGCGCTGGTCTGGGGCGAGGGCACCGTGGATCGGATCGCGGCGCTTCGTGACGATGCGACCGCACATGCGGGTGACTACCGCGTGGTGCAGTGGATGATCCCCACCCCCGACGAGCACATCGACGGGTATGCGTGGATGAAGTCGCGCATGTCGACCGACGCGCCCGACGGCGAGCTCGGCATGCCCGAGGAGACCTGGGACGCCGATCGAGTGCGGCGCCAGGACTCCCGCATCGCCCAGCGCGGATGGTCGATGCTCGTCACGGCGGCTCAGCACGTGACGACCGGCGAGCTGTGCGCGTTCAACGAACTCGCGATCGGCGACGATCCGTCGGCCGGTTCCCACCAGTGGGACACCCTCGTGCTCTCCGGACACCGCGGGCACCGACTCGGGATGCTGGTGAAGACCGCAGGGCTGCTCGCCTGGCGCGAGCGCCACCCT
The DNA here is from genome assembly GCF_016907315.1 of Microbacterium esteraromaticum. Lineage (NCBI taxonomy): Bacteria > Bacillati > Actinomycetota > Actinomycetes > Micrococcales > Microbacteriaceae > Microbacterium > Microbacterium esteraromaticum. The sequence continues at coordinate 3,222,926 of NZ_JAFBBS010000001.1, read as the reverse complement.
CTTTCACCCCGTGTCACCACGTACAACGCCGAGGAGAACCGGCCGATGCTCTCCATCAACGAAGCCGTCGGCTTCACACCGATCGCCTATGAAGGCGCCTGGAGGAAGGACCTCACATGAGCCTGACCACGACCGCCGATGGGGCCGCCGCGGCTCTCACGATCACAGAGCTGACCGTACCGGAGACGCTCGACAGCGCGGATGCGACGGAGTTCCACGCGTTCGTCGCCCTGAACAATGCCATCTGCCTGAGTGACACGGGCCTGCGCGACTTCGACCGAAGCGCCGAGGAGATGCTGCCGCACTGGCGCGAGAGCACCGACGAGGTGCATCTCACTCTGCTCGCCCGCGAGGGGCGCGAGATCGTCGGGGCGGTGACGGTGAGCCACGCGACGGCCGAGCCCACGAGCGCCGAGGTCGACCTGATGGTTCTCCCCGAGAACTGGGGACGTGGTATCGAGACGGCGCTGCTCGCCGCGGCGGAAGCCGAAGTGCGTGCACTCGGCCGCAAGGTGATCCAGGCCTGGACACTGCACCGGCCGGCGCCGGGCGAGGCGCCGCTGATTCCGAAGACCGGGTGGGGTCGCGTGTCGCGTACGCCGCACGCGCAGCTGCTGGCCGACGACGGCTTCACGCTCGAGCAGGTGGAGCGCAACAGCGCCTTCGACCTGCAGGGCGATCTCGCTCCGATCGAGCGGATGCTCGCCGACGCACTAGCTGTCGCGGGCGCCGACTACAGGCTGGTCGAATGGACCGTGCCGACGCCGCCCGAGTTGCGATCGGGATACGCGTGGGCGCTGTCGCGGATGTCGACGGACGCCCCGAGCGGAGATCTCGAGATCGATGAGGAGATCTGGGACGGCGATCGCATCGCGAGGCGAGACGCACGATTCGTCGACGGCGGCCAGACGGTCTCGGTGTCAGCGGTCGAGCATGTGCCCACGGGCACGCTGGCCGCATTCAACGAGCTCGTCACGGGCAGCGATCCCGAAGGGGTGACTCACCAGTACTGCACTCTCGTGCTCAAGGAGCATCGTGGCCATCGCCTGGGACAGATCGTGAAGTGCGCCAACATCCTGCGGTGGCGGGGCATCGCGCCGCAGTCACCGCGCATCACCACGTTCAACGCCGAGGAGAACCGCCCGATGCTCGACATCAACGAGGCGATGGGCTTCACTCCCGCGTCGTATGCGGGCGCCTGGCAGAAGAAGCTCGACTGAATCATCCCGGAGGATGATCCCCTGCTCAGGGGATCATCCTCCGGTGCGATGATCCGGCGGGGTGCCGAGCCGGATGCTGGATTCATGACCGATTCCGTGCTCTCCGCTCGAACCCTGACCAAGTCCTACGGCGCGACTCGCGCCCTCGCCGGTGTGGATGTCGAGGTGCGCCGGGGCGAGTCTCTCGCCATCATGGGGGCGTCTGGTTCGGGCAAGACGACCCTGCTGCACGTGCTCGCCGGCATCGTGAGCCCCGACGCCGGAGCAGTGTCCTTCCATCCCGCCTCCGGTGCGCCCGTCGATGTCACCGCCCTCAGCGAATCCGCGCGGTCGGGGCTGAGGCGCGAGCGCTTCGGATTCGTGTTCCAGCAAGGACTGCTGATCCCCGAGCTGACCGCGATCGAGAACGTGGCGCTGTCTCTCATGATCAACGGGATGAAGCGACCCGCGGCCATCACGCACGCGGCCGGGTGGCTGCAGTCCCTCGGGCTTGCGGGCAGGGAGGAGCGCCGGATCGGCGAGCTGTCGGGCGGGCAGGCGCAACGCGTTGCGATCGCTCGCGCGCAGGTCACCGGGGCCGAGCTCATCTTCGCCGACGAACCGACAGGAGCCCTCGACTCCCACACATCGAGCGAGGTGATGGATGCGCTGCTCTGGTCAACCACCGGCCAGGGACGCACACTGGTCGTCGTCACGCACGATCCTCAGGTCGCCGCGCGCTGCTCGCGCACGCTGTCGATGCGCGATGGTGCGATCGTCTCGGAGGTGCAGGCATGAACCCCGGCGTGATCCGGATGCTGCTTCGCCCAGCCCCTGGGAGTGCGGCGACCATCGTCATCCCTGCTACCGCGTTCGCGATCGTGACCGCCCTCGTGCTGACGGTCGTCGGCGGCGCGCAGTCGTTCTGGGCATGGGACGACGAGTACGCGATGGTCTATCAGGTGCTCGCCGCCGTCGCCCTGGTACTGCTCGTCATCCCCCTGGCCTCACTCGGGGGTGCAGCCGCCCGTCTGTCGGCGCGCCGGCGCGACGAGCGCCTCTCGACGCTACGACTGCTCGGCGCCACTCCCGCAGCGGTAGGCGCGCTGACCGTGATCGAGTCCACTCTGATCGCCGCCGCGGGCGCGATCGTGGGCGTGCTGGGTCATCTTCTGCTCTCGCCCCTCATCGGGCTCGTCCCGTTCCGAGGCGCGGCTCTCGGCGCGTCGGCCGTGCTCCTTTCACCCCTGCAGATCGCCGCGATCGCCGCCGGTGCGCTGCTGCTCGCCGCGGCCAGTGCGGTCCTGGGGCTTCGCAGGGTCGTCGTCTCGCCCCTCGGCGTGCGGATGCGCGCCCAGGCATCGGGCGCTCACTGGCTGCGGGCTGTACTCGCCGTGCTGCTGCTGGCGGGCGCGTTCGCGCTGGCGCAGCTCGTGCCGTCGCTTGCGGGGGCGGTGTCGATGGCGGCGCTGCTCGCGGCGCTGTTCGGCGGGGCGCTCGCCCTGCTGAACCTGGTCGGACCGTGGGCGCTGAAGGTGGCGTCCCGTCGTCAGGCGAAGACCGCGACGACGGCAGTTCGCCTCCTCGCTGCCCGCACCGTGCTGGACGATCCCAAGGCCGCGTGGCGGCAGGTCGGCGGCGTCGCGATGGCGAGCTTCATAGCGGTGTTCGCCGGCACCGGTGTGTCGCTCATGGACGTCATGAGCGCCTCGAATCCGGCATCCGCTGATCTTCAGCTCATCGTCGACATGCGCACGGGCCTGATCATCACTCTGGTCGCATCGTTCCTCATGGTGGCCGCGTCCGTCGGCGTCACTCAGGCATCCGATGTACTCGACCAGCGCGGTCTGCATCGCAGTCTGCATCACCTGGGAATGCCGATGCAGACGGTGGATGCGGCGCGCCGGCGGGCGATCATGTCGCCGCTGCTGGTCACGGCGCTCGGCTCGGCTGTGTGCGCGGGCGTCGTGGTGTTCCCTCTTCTGGGGATGACGCTGATCATCGCTCCGCTCTCACTGCTCACGATCGCCGCAGTGCTCGCCTCGGGCATCCTGCTGGTGTGGCTCAGCACTCTCGCGACGCGCCCACTGCTTCGACCGGCGTTCACGACGGTGTGACGGCGGCGCTGGCAGACTGATCGGATGATCCTGCGCACACCGCGTCTCGAGCTGCGTGAGATGACCGAGGACGATCTGCCGGCGCTGCGCGCCATTCTGCAGGATGCCGAGACCATGACCGCGTACGAAGGAGCGTTCGACGAGGAGATGGTGCAGGCGTGGTTCCAGCGGATGCGCGACCGCTACCGCGACGACGGCTTCGGGCTGTGGGCCGTGATTCTCCGTGAGAGCGGCGAGATGATCGGCCAATGCGGACTCACCCGGCAGCACATCCTCGACGACGACGTCATCGAGGTCGGCTACCTCTTCAACCGGGCGCACTGGCATCGCGGATACGCCACCGAGGCGGCGACGGGCTGCCGGGATCACGCGTTCACCACCTTGCAAGCGGACCGGGTCTGGGCGCAGGTGCGCGATACGAACATCGCCTCGATGAACGTCGCGATCCGGCTCGGGATGACGGTGCGTGGCCGCTTCATGAAGAACTACCGCGGTGTGGCCATGCCGCATCTGGCCTTCGCGATCGACCGTCCTGCAGCCTGAGTCCGCGAGCCGGTCGCATCCGCGATCGTCCCGTTCAGCGCGGGCTGCCGGCCCCATCTGCGCGGTCACGCATGACCACGACCGCGATGACGACGCCGGTCAGACGGTCGCTCTCAGCGCCTCCGCTGACATCGCGGGCAGTAGTGGCTCGAGCGGTTCATGAACGCCTCGCGACGTATCGGGCCCCCGCAACGCGGGCATGCGTCTCCCCCGCGGCCGTAGGCGTTCAGGCTGTGCGCGAAGTACCCGGCCTGTCCGTTCACATTCACGTACTGCGCATCGAAGCTCGTTCCGCCCTCAGCGAGGGCCTTCTCGAGCACCAGGCGCACCTCGGCCATCAGGCGGCGCAGCGCCTGTAGCGAGATCGCCGTGCCGTGGGTCTCGGGGTGAATCCGCGCAGCCCACAGCGATTCGTCGGCGTAGATGTTGCCGATGCCGCTCACGAGCGTCTGATCCAGCAGGATCCGCTTGATCGCGCTCGATCGACGCCGAACCTTCGTGATGAACATCGTCTCGTCGAACGCGGGGTCGAGAGCATCGCGAGCGATGTGCGCGACCTGGGAGGGAACCCGCGCGTCCGCGCTGCCGTAACCGCCAGGAGCAGAGTCGGGAGTCGGCAGCAGCCTGTCGACGGCCAGCGAGCCGAAGGTGCGCTGATCCGCGAAGACGACCGCGAGCACACCGTGATCCGGATGCTCGATACGCAGCCGCACACGCTCGTGGCGCTCGAGGGGTGCGTCCGGATCCCGGAGCAGCATCTGCCCGCTCATGCCGAGGTGCGCGACGAGAGCCTCCGGCTCTGCGGCGCGGTCTGCGAGGGGCAGCCAGAGGAACTTGCCTCGGCGCGCCGCGCCTCGGACGTCCCGCCCTTCGAGCCGTCCGACGAAGTCAGCGGCGTCGCGCGGATGCCTGGTGAGCGCGCGCTCATCGAGCACATCGACCGACAGCACTCTGGCGCCGGTGACCGCAGGGGCGAGGCCGTGGCGCACGACCTCGACTTCAGGGAGTTCGGGCACGCCGATTCAGACCCGGTCGCTGAGCTGTCGCCAGGCGGTGAGCGCAGCGGCCATCTCTGCGGTCTTCTTGCTCGTGCCCACTCCCGTGCAGGCCAGGTCACCCACCCGCACCGTCGCCGTGAAGACGCGGTCGTGGTCGGGGCCGGCGGACTCCACCGAGTAGATGGGCGGGGTCGACCCCAGCCGCGCTGCGAGCTCCTGCAGGCTCGTCTTCGGATCCATCGCCGCGCCGTACCGCTCGGGGTCGGCCAGCAGCGGCTCCGTCAGCCGCAGCACCAGCTCGGTCGCAGCATCCGGCCCGGCCGACAGGAACGTCGCGCCGAAGACGGCCTCCATGGTGTCGGCGAGGATCGAGTCCTTGTCACGCCCACCGGTCTGCTCTTCGCCCCGGCCGAGGCGCAGGTGGTCACCGAGGCCGATACCGCGAGCGACCTCGGCGAGGGCGACGGTCGACACGACGCTCGCGCGTCGTTTCGCCAGCTCGCCCTCGTCGAGGTCGGGGTGCGTAGTGAAGAGCATGACGGTCACCGCGAGTCCGAGCACCGAGTCCCCGAGGAACTCAAGACGCTCGTTGTTCGGGATGCCGCCGTGCTCGTAGGCGTAGGAACGGTGCGTGAGCGCCCGTTCCAGCAGCTCGGGATCGATGTCCACGCCGAGCTTCTCGATCAGCGAGGCTCTCCTCGCGAGAATCTCGGTCATGACCGATCCGATCAGGCGTCGGCGACCTTGCGGCCCTTGTACTCGAGGAACAGCTCGGTGCCCTGCGAGTCGCTGACGACCTTCGCCTGGTGCGGGCGGCTGTAGACGACCTTGCCGTTCTCGACGGTCTTGACCAGCGCGGGAGCCTCGGCCTTCCACTGCGCGCGGCGCGAGCGGGTGTTCGAACGGGAGACCTTGCGCTTCGGGGGGTTACCAGCCATGACTAGCTCTCTTCTTTCTCGGCGGGGCGGCTCTCTGCCGCACCGTCCTGGTCTGTGATCTGTCGGAGCGCACTCCATCGAGGATCGATGGGAGCGGGGCTCTCTGCGCCAGTGCTCTCGGCCAGCCTCTCACCCGTGTTCGGGTCGAGACCCGGGCAGTCCGGCTGACACACCGGCTGAAAAGGAAGCGACAACACGATCGCATCCCTGACCAGAGTTTCAAGATCCACGTGGTCGTCTTGAACTTCGAAGTCAGTTTCTTCCTCACCAGGATACGCGAAAAGCTCCTGGAACTCGACTTCGACAGGCGCAGAGATCTCTGTGAGGCAGCGACCGCACTCTCCGGAGTACTCCGTATCCGCCGTTCCCGACACGAGGATGCCCTCGTGGACGGACTCCAGACGCACGTCGAGATCAAGGGTCTCGCCGGCTTCGACCGCGACGATGCCCTCACCCCACTTCTCTGCGAGGGTTACCTCGAAGCGGTGCTCGCGCATCTCTCCCGGCTTGCGGACGATGTCGCGGACGGGAAGGAAGAAGGGGCCGTTCACTCGGGATTTCACCCCGCCATGCTACCCGGCTCAGAGCCCGCGAGCTCCGGTGTCGAGGAACGAGGCGACCACGGGCGGCACGAACGGCGAGACGTCGCCGCCCAGACCCGCGACCTGACGCACCAGCGAACTCGACACCATGGCGTGGGCGGGGTCTGGCAGCAGGAAGACCGTCTCGATGTCGGCGAGGTGGCGGTTCACGATCGCCATCGGCGACTCGTAGGCCACGTCGACCTGCGAGCGGATGCCCTTGACCAGCACGCCCGCGTCCACATCGCGCGCGTAGTCGACCAGGAGGCCCATGCTCCAGGAACCGACGATGATGTGACCCTCGATGCCGGCCTCGGCGATCGACTGCTCGAGCAGACTGAGACGCTGCGCGATCGGCAGCATCGCCTCTTTGCCGGGGTTGTGCACCACGAGAACGTGCAGTTCGTCGTAGAGACGAGCCGCACGCGAGATGACATAGAGGTGACCCAGGGTGGGCGGGTCGAAAGACCCGGGAACGACGGCGATCCGAGAATTCACGACACCAGCCTAGGGCACTGTCCCCTCAGTTCTTGCTGAGCGCCGCCCGGTCCGATTCGCTCACCCGTCCGGCGATCGCGATGCGGAGTCCGGAGTGCTCGAGCAGCGCCGGGTCGACCTTCAGGATGTCGGCAGCGATGTCGCGCGCGTACGCGATGAGCCCCGCGTCCTTCACGACCCGCAGCAGACGAAGCGACGACTTGACGCCTGCTTGCGCGGCCCCGAGCACATCGCCCTCGCCGCGAAGCTCGAGATCGACCTCGGCGAGCTCGAAGCCGTCGAGCGTCGCAGCCACCGCCTCGACTCGTTCGCGGGCGAGCGAGCCGCCTTCCGCCTCTGTCACGAGGAGACAGAGACCAGGGTGCTCGCCTCGCCCCACGCGGCCGCGCAGCTGATGCAGCTGCGAGACGCCGAAGCGGTCGGCGTCGAGGATGACCATGGTCGATGCGTTGGGGACGTCGACACCGACCTCGATCACGGTGGTCGCGATGAGCAGATCTATCTCGCCGCGCGCGACGGCGCGCATCACGGCATCCTTCTCTTCCGCGGGCATCTTGCCGTGCAGGACCGCCCTGCGCACTCCGCCCAGCACGGGATGCGTCGCCAGCAGCTCGTCGAGCTGCACCACACCCCATCGCGGGCCCTTTCCCTCGACGTCCGGAGGGGGCTCGTCGCCGGACTCGCCGGAGTCCTTGGTGGTGTCGATCGCCGCGCAGACCGCGAACACCTGCCTGCCCTCAGCGATCTCCTCGGCCGCGCGCGCCCAGACGCGCTGGAACCACTCCGGGTGCTCGGCCAGCGGCGCCACGTGCGTCGTGATGCCCGCACGCCCTGCCGGCATCGACCGGATCACCGACGTATCGAGGTCGCCGAACACGGTCATCGCGACGGTACGGGGAATCGGCGTCGCCGTCAGCACGATCGCGTGGGGCGCCGTGCCCTTCGCCCGAAGCATCTCGCGCTGCTCGACGCCGAACCGGTGCTGCTCGTCGACCACGACGAGCGCGAGATCGGCGAAGGTCGTCTTCTCCGACAGCAGAGCATGAGTGCCGATCACGATCAGCGACTGACCCGATGCCACGCGCAGCGCCGCCTTGCGCCGCGCAGGCGCAGACATCTGGCCGGTGAGGAGGGTCGGGATGAGCTCGGCGGACATGTCGGGACCGAGCATCTTGGTGATCGAGCGGAGATGCTGCGCGGCGAGCACCTCGGTAGGGGCGATGAGCGCCGCCTGTCCCCCGGACTCGGCGGTCTGCAGCATCGCGCGCAGCGCGACGAGCGTCTTGCCGGAACCGACCTCGCCCTGGATGAGCCGGTTCATCGGACGATCTGCGGCGAGATCGGCGGCGATCTCAGCGCCTACGCGCTGCTGGTCTGGGGTGAGAGTGAACGGCAGGATCGCGTCGAAGCGCTCGAGCAGTCCACCGGGGTGCGACACCCGCGGAGTCGCCGTGAGTGAGCGCACCTGCATCCGCTGCTGCAGCAGGGCGGTCTGCAGCACCAATGCCTCGTGCATGCGCAGTGTGCGGATCGCGGGGTCGATGTCGGCGCGGCGCCGGGGCCGGTGGATCGACTCGATCGCCTGGCGCGCCGTCAGCAGCCCCTCTCGGGCGCGGATCTCGTCGGAGAGCGGGTCCGGCACGTCGCCGACCTGATCGAGCACGGCGCCGATCACCTTGGCGATCTGCCAGCTCTGCATGGCCGAGGTGGCCGGATAGATCGGGATGGGCACGTCCTGCAGCGCATCGGCCTGCCGGTACGCGCTCTCGGTGTCGTCGAAGAGCTGGTAGTCGGGGTGGGCGAACTGCACCCTGTCCTTGAACATGCCGACCTTGCCCGAGAAGATGCCACGACGCCCGACCGACAGCTCCTTCTTCCGCCATTCGGCCTGACCCAGGTTCTTCGCGAAGAAGGTCAGCGACATCTGCCCCACGCCATCGCCGATGATGACCTCGAGCATCGCACCGCGGCGGTTGCGCATCTCGCGTGCGGTCGCCGAGACCACCTCGCCGACGATGGTGACCGTCTCGCCGATCGGCAGCTCGAGGATCGGCGTCAGCTCACCACGGTCGGCATAGCGACGCGGATAGTGCCCGAGCAGCTCGGCCACGGTGGTCATGCCGAACGCCTTGTCGAGGGTCTTGGCCGTGGACGTGCCGACGGCGGTCGTCAGCGGCGTGTCGAGCTCGAGGGGCATGCTCCGAGTCTAGGGAGAACCGGAGACATCCCCGCCGTGTCGTATCGTGATCGGGTGACGAGGATCATCGCCGGCGCCGCGCGCGGCGCACGTCTGGACGTGCCGGGTGCAGGCACCCGCCCCACCAGCGACCGGGTGCGGGAGTCGCTCTTCGGAGCCCTGGAATCGATGGATGCCATCTCCGGCGCGCGCGTGCTGGACCTGTACGCAGGCAGCGGCGCGCTGGGCCTCGAAGCGTGGAGCCGCGGTGCCGAGCGCGTCGATCTCGTGGAGATCTCGCGGCCGGCGGCGAACATCGTCGGGCGCAACGCCGCAGTGGTGGCCAAGGCCATGGGAGCCGCACCCGTCGCGAAGGTGCATCAGAGCGCGGTGCGGGCCTACCTCTCACGGGCGCAGGGACCGTTCGACCTCGTGTTCACCGATCCGCCCTACGACCTCGTCGATGCGGCGATGACCGCCGATCTGGTCGCCCTCGCTCCGCTGCTCTCGGCGGACGCGGTGGTCGTCATCGAGCGCGGCAAGCGCGCCACGCCCCCGGATCTCGACGCCTCCGGCCTCACGATGCTGCGAGAGAAGGCCTACGGAGACACCCGCGTATGGTGGGCAGAGCGCGCCCACGGCGGTGCCTGAGTCCTCGTCGTTGCGCAGTCAGCGCGTGTGATCCCAGTCGCGGTACGGGTCCCACCCTGTCTCGGTGACGGGCGCCCCGTCGACGAGCACCGGTGCGCCCGCGCGGGCGATCACCGTGCCGATCTGCACGAACCCCTCCGGCACCCTGCCTGCGGGGAAGGTCGCGAGCAGGCCATGGTCCTCTCCACCGCCCAGAGCCCGGTCGCGAGCTCCGCCGAACGCCAGCTCGTCCAGCGCCGCCCCTGAGAACTCGATCGTCACGCGCGAGGCGTCAGCGATCCTCGAGGCGTCCAGAGCGAGGCCATCCGACACGTCCATCATCGCGGTGGCACCGGCATCCGCCGCCGCCGGCCCGAGCGCGATGGGCGGCATGGGGCGCAGCTGCCGGTCCACTGCGCCTCGCTGCACAGCATCCAGCGCCGAGCGATCGAGCTGCACCGGCGTCGTCCCGTCGCGGAAGCGACCGAACAGCAGACCGAGACCCGCGGCGGCGACGCCCAGCTCACCGGCGACGGCGACAGCGTCGCCCGGCGTGGCACCCGCGCGGGTGACAGCGGCGCGTCCTCCGAGGTCTCCCAGAGCGGTGACCGCGACGACCAGCAGCTCCGAGACCGTGAGATCGCCACCGACCACCGAGCACCCGGGAGCAAGCTGAGCGCAGCACTCGCGGAAGCCGTCGGCCATCGCCTCGACGAACGACAGGCGCGTGTCGGCGGGCACTGCCAGCGAGACGAGCAGCGCGGTGGGCACGGCGCCCATCGCCGCAACGTCCGCGAGGTTGACGGCGGCCGACTTCCAGCCGAGGTCGAATCCGCTCGACCACGCGAGCCGGAAATCGGGACCTTCCACGAGAGTGTCTGCGGTCGCCACGACCGACCCCGACGGCGCAGCCACCACGGCCGCGTCGTCACCAGGACCGAGCAGCGTGTGCGCTGCCGGGGCGGTGCGCGCGAGGATGGCTCGAAGCACCCTTCCCTCCGAGATGTCGCCGATGCGCGGGTCGTCGTCGGATCCGGGTGCCATGCCGACAACGGTAGCCTGGAATCATGCTTCGCCGTCTCACTCTGATCACCTGTGCAGCGGCGATGCTCGCTCTGACCGGCTGCTCTACCACGGTCGCGCTGACGCCGGCCGACGACGCGAACAATCCGCAGTGCGCCGAGGTCACGGTGCGTCTGCCTGCGAGCATCGCCGAGCAGGATCGCCGCTGGACGGACGCCCAGGCGACCGGTGCCTACGGCTCGGACGGCAAGACGACCGTCATCGTGACGTGCGGTGTGACGGTGCCAGGCCCGACCGCAGAACTGCAGTGCGTGACACTGGAAGGCATCGACTGGCTCGTCGACGAGTCGGAGGCTCCGAAGATGCGCATGACGTCATACGGTCGCAACCCCGCCGTCCAGGTGTTCGTCGACACCGAGCTCGTCAGCGCCAACAAGGTGCTGACGAGCCCTGGTCTCGTCTCGGGCCTGCGCATGATCGACGCCGAGAGCGCCTGCACGACGCCGGACGAGCTGTCCGAGTAACGCGTCGGCAGGCCCGAGCTCGCAGCGCTCGAGCGCACCAGCACCGTCAGCGGCGCAAGCCGCCCTCGACCAGCTCGGTGATGAGGTCGCCGTAGCTCAGACCCGAGGCGATCCAGCACTTGGGAAACATCGAGATCGGGGTGAAGCCGGGCATGGTGTTGAGCTCGTTGACGACGATCTCGCCGTCGGCGGTCAGGAACACGTCGACGCGGGCGAGGCCCTTGCCGTCGACCGCCTCGAACGCGCGCACGCCCACCTGCTGCACCGCAGCGATCTGGGCATCCGACAGCTCGGCAGGACAGACCACGTCGACGCCCTCGCCCCCGAGGTACTTGCCCTCGAAGTCGTAGAAGCCGCGGGAGGTGAGCACGATCTCCCCCGGCAGCGAAGCCCGCACCCCGTCGGTCGAATCCAGGATCGCCACCTCGATCTCGCGGCCGACGATGCCCGTTTCGACGAGCACCTTCTCGTCCTCCGCGAACGCGATCTCGAGCGCCGCATCGAGCTCGCCGAGGTCGGCGACCTTCGACACGCCCACGCTCGACCCCGCGCGAGCGGGCTTCACGAACAGCGGCAGGCCGAGCTCGGCGATCGCGGCGCGCAGAGGCGCCGAATCCCTCTGCCACGCGCGCTGCCGAACCGTCACCCACGGTGCGACGGCTATGCCGTCGGCCTCGAGAGCGACCTTCATGAAGTGCTTGTCCATGCACATCGCCGAGTCGAGCACTCCCCCGCCCGCATAGGGGATCTCGAGGATGTCGAAGAACCCCTGGATCGTGCCGTCCTCGCCGTGCGCGCCGTGCAGAATCGGCAGGACGACGTCGACCGTGCCGAGATCGACCAGCGACCCGTCGGGTGCGACGACCCGCAGCATCCGGTCTCCCCCGGCCTCTGGCCAGCGGATGCGGGTGCCGTTGTCGATGACCTCGGGCATGCTCTCGGCGTTCAGGGTGAACTTGGCAGGATCGTCCTGCTCGAGGACGAACGCGCCCTCGCGCGTGATCCCCACGGGGATGACGTGGTAGCGGTCCCGATCAATCGCCGCCAGCACCCCGCCCGCCGTTGCGGAACTGATCGAATGCTCGCTGGAACGCCCGCCGAAGAGCACCGCCACCGTCTGCTTGTCCATGGTTGGTCATCTCCTCCTGAGGAGTGTCGTCGTCGGTGGTCAGGTGCGGTGCGATGTCGCGGGGGTCCATACGGCCGTCCAGCACCATCTTCACCTGCTCCACGATGGGCATGTGCACTTCGGACTCATGGGCGAGCTGCAGGATCGGAGCGACCGAGGCGAGTCCCTCGGCGGTCTGATTCATCTGCTTGACCACATCGTGGAAGCTGTAGCCCTGACCGAGCAGGCGCCCGGCGGTGTTGTTGCGGCTGAGCGGCGACTGGCAGGTCGCGATCAGGTCGCCGAGGCCGGCGAGGCCCTGCAGGGTCTCGGGACGCGCGCCGTTGGCGACGGCGAAGTCGGTCATCTCGACTAGACCGCGTGTGATGATCGAGGCCTTCGTGTTCTCGCCGTATCCGACGCCGTCGACGATGCCGATCGCGACCGCGATCAGGTTCTTCAGCACACCGCCGAACTCGGTGCCGATGACGTCGGTGTTGACGAATGAGCGGAAGTACCTGTTGCGAGCCGTGCGAGCCACGGCATCCGCCGTCTCCTGGCTGCGGGAGGCGATCACGGCGGCCGTCGGCTGCTCTCGAGCGATCTCCAGCGCGAGGTTGGGGCCGGACGCCACCGCGATCCGGTCTGGATCGCAGCGCAGCTCCTGCTCGATCACCTGGCTCATGCGCAGGCCCGACGAGCGCTCGACGCCCTTCATCAGGCTGATGATCGGGATGTCATGTCCCGCGAGAAGCGGACGCAGAGCCTTGAGATTCTCACGAAGGGTCTGACTGGGCACCGACAGGTACACCTGCTCTGCCCCCTCGAGCGCGTGTGCCAGCTCGTGGGTCGCGCGCATGGTCCGCGGCAGGTTGATACCAGGCAGGTACTTCGAGTTGCGCTTCGCCTCGTCGATCTCATGCGCGAGCTCGGGCCGGCGAGCCCACATCGTGACCTGCGCCCCGCCGTCGGACAGGATCTTGCCGAAGGTCGTGCCCCAGCTGCCGGCGCCGACGACGGCCGCACGGGTGCCGGAGGGCTGCGGCGTGCGCTTATGAATCAAGGCGACCCGTCTCCTTCTGGCCGTGCTCGCCGGGGTTCCAGCGCTTGGCGGGGGCCTTCTCGTCGCGCAGCTCCTCGAGCAGCGCCGTGATCGCGGCCATCAGCCGGTCAGTGGCGGCGCTCAGAACACCGGGGTCGCCGGCGCGTCCGCGCAGGTCGGACAGATCGACCGGGTCGCCGATGAGCACACGTACGGGCTTGCGCAGAGGCCACAGGCTGAGACCCTTCTGGTAGCGGCCCATGATCTCCTGAGTGCCCCACTGCGCCATCGGGATGAGCGGGAGGTCACCGGTGAGCGCGAGTCTCACCGCACCGGACTTGCCGCGCATCGGCCACATGTCGGGGTCGCGAGTGAGGGTCCCCTCGGGGTACACGATCACTCCCCGGCCGTTCTCGACGAGTTCGCGGGACTGCGTGAGCGTCTGCCTGGCGGCGGACGCCGACGACGCCCGGGCGACGGGGATCATGCCCGTCTTGCGCAGGATCCAGCCGAGCACCGGAATGCGGAAGAGGCTGTCCTTCGCCATGAAGCGCGGCAGGCGTCCGCTGCGGTACACCGCGATGGCCACGATCAGCGGATCGAATTCCGAGTAGTGGTTCGGCGCCAGCACGAACGCACCCTCGCGGGGGAGCTTCTCGGCGCCGACCACCCTGATCTTTGCCAGCAGCGACACCAGGGGGATGACGATCGCGGCGAGCGGCCAGAAGAGGCTGGGGCGGCTCCGTTCAGAGGCGGCCATCAGCTCACCGGACGACGTCGAAGTCCGCGCCGAGGGCGCTGAGCTTGTCGAGGAACTTCTCGTAGCCGCGGCTCAGGATGTCGACACCGGACACCTGCGACTCGCCCTCGGCGGCCAGTGCGGCGATCACGTGGCTGTAGCCGCCGCGCAGGTCGGGCACGACGATGTCGGCAGCGTGCAGAGGCGTCGGCCCGGTGATGACCGCTGCCTGCTCGAGTTCGCGACGCGGCACACGACGCGGTCCGTCCTGAAGGCCGTGGGGGTACACCTCGATGTCGGCCCCCATCTTCACGAGGGCCTGCGTGAATCCGAAGCGGTTCTCGTACACGGTCTCGTGCACGATCGAACGGCCCTTCGCCTGTGTCAGGGCGACGATGAGCGGCTGCTGCCAGTCGGTCATGAACCCCGGGTGCACGTCGGTCTCGACGATGACGGGCTTGAGCTCACCCTCGCGACGGAACAGGATGCCGTCCTCCTGCACATCGAACCAGCCGCCCGCCTTGCGGAAGACGTTGAGGAACGTGAGCATCTCCTGCTGCTTCGCGCCCGCGACGAAGATCTCGCCGTCGGTGGCCAGCGCGGCGCATGCCCACGACGCCGCCTCGTTGCGGTCGAAGATGGCGCGGTGGTCGTACCCTCGCAGGGTCTCGACGCCCTCGATGAGGATGACGCGGTTGGGCTCGTACGAGATGATCGCGCCCATCTTCTGCAGCACCGCGATGAGATCCATGATCTCGGGCTCGATGGCCGCGTTGCGCAGCTCGGTGACGCCCTGCGCGCGGACGGCGGTCAGCAGCACCTGCTCGGTGGCGCCGACGCTCGGGTAGGGCAGGTGGATGTTGGCGCCCTTGAGACCGTTGGGCGCCGAGAGGCGGATCCCGCTCGGCTGCTTCTCGACGACCGCGCCGAACTTGCGCAGAGCGTCGAGGTGGAAGTCGATCGGACGGTCGCCGATGCGGCATCCGCCGAGGTCGGGGATGAACGCCTGACCGAGACGGTGCAGCAGAGGGCCGCAGAACAGGATCGGGATGCGCGAGGCGCCAGCGTGAGCGTCGATCTCCTCGTAGTGCGCGGACTCGACCTCGCTGGGGTCGAGCACCAGCGAACCGGGCTCGTCGCCCTCGGTGACGGTGACGCCGTGCACCTCGAGAAGCGAGCGCACCACGGCGACGTCGCTCAGATCGGGCACATCACGCAGCGTGCTGGCGGTCTCACCGAGCAGGGTCGCCACCATCGCCTTCGTGGCGAGGTTCTTCGCCCCCTTGACGTCGACGCGCCCGCGCAGCGGCCTGCCACCGCGGATCGCGAGGACGGATCCGGCTGGAGCCGGAACCCGGTCGTCTACAGCAACTCGCGGCGGTGTCGTCATTCGGGCCTCATCTTCTTCGGGACGTCGTGGCGTTCGCCGCGATGTCTGCGTATCTACGGCGGA
Source organism: Microbacterium esteraromaticum (assembly GCF_016907315.1). Taxonomy (NCBI): domain Bacteria; kingdom Bacillati; phylum Actinomycetota; class Actinomycetes; order Micrococcales; family Microbacteriaceae; genus Microbacterium; species Microbacterium esteraromaticum. The sequence continues at coordinate 3,207,357 of NZ_JAFBBS010000001.1, read as the reverse complement.
TGCCGCGGGGCTTGTGGCCCCCGGCCCACGGCATCCCGTTCCTATCGGACCGGAAGTGTGCGTGGCCGCCACGATTCGCGGCGGGCCTCGAACTGCGCGATCTTGTCTTCATTGCGCAGGGTGAGCCCGATGTCATCGAGCCCTTCGAGGAGCCGCCATCTAGTGTAATCGTCGATCCCGATGGAGGCCTGGAAGACGGGCTCTGCGTCGGACGCCTCGCCGGGAACCGTGACGGTGCGGGCCTCGAGGTCGACCACGACCTGCCGGCCGGGACGCTCGTCGATCAGCTGCCAGATGCGCTCGATCTCGGCCTCTTCGACCGTCGCGGCGAGGAGTCCCTGCTTGCCCGAGTTGCCCCGGAAGATGTCGGCGAAGCGAGACGAGAGGACGACCTTGAATCCGAAGTCGCGCAGCGCCCACACCGCGTGCTCGCGGCTCGATCCGGTACCGAAGTCGGGGCCCGCCACGAGCACGGAGGCGCCCTGGAATGCCGCCTGATTGAGCACGAACTCCGGGTCCTGGCGCCAGCCGTGGAACAGCGCATCCTCGAAACCGGTCTTGGTCACGCGCTTGAGGAAGACGGCCGGGATGATCTGATCTGTGTCGACGTTGGAGCGCTTCAGCGGCGCCGCGATCCCCGTGTGAGTGGTGAACTTCTCCATCAGTTGCTCGCCTCCAGGTCTGCGGGGCTCGACAGCGTGCCGCGGATGGCGGTCGCGGCCGCTACCAGCGGCGAGACCAGGTGGGTGCGGCCGCCCTTGCCCTGGCGGCCCTCGAAATTGCGATTAGACGTCGATGCGCAGCGCTCACCGGGTGCGAGCTGGTCCGGGTTCATGCCGAGGCACATCGAGCATCCGGCGAAGCGCCACTCGGCGCCGAACGCCTCGACGATCTTGTCGATGCCCTCGGCCTCCGCCTCGATGCGCACCCGCGCGGAGCCAGGCACGACCATCACCCGCACGCCGTCGGCCTTCTTCTTGCCGTCGATGATCGATGCGAACGCACGCAGGTCCTCGATGCGGCTGTTGGTGCACGAGCCCATGAAGACGGCGTCGACCTTCACCTCTTTCAGCGGGGTGCCGGGAGCCAGGTCCATGTACTCGAGGGCGCGCTCTGCTGCGGCGCGCTCGTTGGCGTCGGCGAAGGCTGCCGGGTCGGGAACGGAGGCAGACAGCGAGCTGCCCTGCCCCGGGTTCGTACCCCAGGTGACGAACGGCTCGAGCTCGTTCGCGTCGATGAAGACCTCGGCGTCGAACGTCGCTCCCTCATCGGTCGGCAGTGTGCGCCAGTAGGCGACCGCGTCGTCCCAGTCCTGTCCCTGAGGAGCGTGCGGCTTGTCCTTCACGTACGCGAACGTCGTCTCGTCGGGCGCCACCATTCCGGCGCGTGCGCCGGCCTCGATCGACATGTTGCAGATCGTCATGCGCCCCTCCATGGAGAGCGCACGAATCGCGCTGCCGCGATACTCGAGCACGTAGCCCTGTCCCCCGCCGGTGCCGATCTTCGCGATGACGGCCAGGATGATGTCCTTGGCGGTGACGCCGGGGCGCAGAGTGCCCTCGACGTTGATCGCCATCGTCTTGAACGGCTTCAGCGGCAGCGTCTGCGTGGCCATGACGTGCTCGACCTCGCTCGTGCCGATGCCGAACGCCATGGCGCCGAACGCGCCGTGGGTGGATGTGTGCGAGTCGCCGCACACCACGGTGATGCCCGGCATCGTGAGCCCCAGCTGCGGGCCGACCACGTGCACGATGCCCTGCTCGGCGTCACCCAGGGAATGCAGGCGCACACCGAACTCGGCCGCGTTGCGGCGCAGGGTCTCGATCTGGGTGCGGCTGGTCAGGTCGGCGATCGGCTTGTCGATCGCGAGCGTCGGGGTGTTGTGGTCTTCTGTCGCGATCGTGAGATCGAGGCGCCGCAGCGGACGTCCCTCGGCGCGCAGACCGTCGAAGGCCTGCGGGCTGGTGACCTCGTGCACGAGGTGCAGATCGATGTAGATGAGGTCGGGCTCGCCGTTCTCGCCCTTGACGACGAGGTGGTCGTCCCAGACCTTCTCGGCCAGAGTGCGCGGCGCTGTGCTGCTGGTCATGCGGTGTGTTCCTTTGATGGCTCGAAGAGTCGGCCCATGATGGACTCCGCGACGAGGAAGGCCTTAGATCGAGGTCCCGTCGCGGCTGCTAAGAAGAAGAACCACCCGCCGCATGCCGGTCAGTTTACACGGCGTCGACGGGTGGTCCTTCGCTGTGTTTCACACAGCGGAACGGGCTGGGTTCAGCTCCCGATGGCGGCCTTGCGGTCGCGACGCGAGGCCACCAGGCTGGCGATCGTGGCGACGGCCATCGATGCGAAGATGACGCCCAGCGACACCCAGTTGTTGATGTCGGGGGCCCACTCGATCGGGTGCCCGCCGTTGATGAAGGGCAGCTCGTTCTCGTGCATCGCGTGCAGGATCAGCTTCACGCCGATGAAGCCGAGGATGAACGCGACGCCGTAGTGCAGGTACCGCAGGCGGTCGAGCAGGTCGCCGAGCAGGAAGTACAGCTGACGCAGGCCCATGAGCGCGAACAGGTTCGCGGTGAACACGATGAACGGGTTGGTCGTCACGCCGAAGATCGCGGGGATCGAGTCGACGGCGAACATCAGGTCGGTGACGCCGAGCGACACGAAGACGATCAGCATCGGCGTCCAGATCTTCCGGCCGTTCACGACCGTGCGGACCTTTGGTCCGTCGTACTCGTCGCTGATCGGGATGACCCTGCGGATCTGGCGGACGATGAAGTTCTCGGTCTTCGCGTCCTCCTCCTCCTTGTCGGGCATGGCCTGGCGGATGGCGGTGAAGACGAGGAACGCGCCGAAGATGTAGAAGATCGGGCTGAGGTGCTCGACGGCTGCGCCGACGATGATGATGAAGATCGCGCGCAGCACGAGCGCGATGATGATGCCGACCATCAGCGCTTCCTGCTGGTATCGACGCGGCACCGAGAACTGCGTCATGATCAGCACGAACACGAACAGGTTGTCGATGGACAGGCTGTACTCCATCGCCCAGCCCGTGAGGAAGTCGAGTGAAGACTTCGTGTCGCCGAAGAACGCGAGCGTGGCCGCGAAGATCAGCGCGAGGGTGACGTAGAAGCCCACCCAGAGGGCCGACTCCTTGGTGGAGGGGATGTGAGGTCGCTTCAGGATGAGCAGCAGGTCCGCGATGAGGATCACGGTGAGCACGATCAGTGACGTGACTTCGAACCAGACGGGAATCAAGGGATTGACGCCTTTCGGAGGGTTGGTGATGACCGAAAGTCTCTCCCCGCATGTGACATGCTTCGCACGGCCGGAGCAGCTTTGATGGTGCTCGTGATGACGATCCGTGCGATCTCGGGATACTCCCTCTCGCTCGTTCGATGGTACCGGATCTGAGACGAACACCGGTTCGCCGACACCTCCGATGTGAGAGACACTCTGAGAAGCGACGTGATCGGAAGAGGCATGCCGGCAACCATGCAGGACCGCGAGTGGGCCGCTCGGGCGGCATCCGGAGATCAGGATGCGTTCCGGGCGATCTACCGCGAGCATGTGCGCCCCGTGTACTGGATCGCCCACGGCATTCTCGGTTCCGCATCGGATGCCGAGGATGTGGTGCAGGAGACGTTCGTCGTCGCCTGGCGGAAGCTGCCGGGATTCGAGCTGCTCGGCGATTCGCTGCTGCCGTGGTTGGCGACGATCTGCCGCTTTCAGGCCGCGAACCGGCTCCGGCGCGTCCGGCGCGACAGGGCGAACACGACGGATGCCATGGACGAGACGCTTCCGGCGACGGTCAGCGTCGAGGATCAGGTGATCACCGCGTCGCTGGCCGACCTGATCATGGCGGAGGTCGACCGGCTCGACGAGATCGACCGGGAGATCTTCCGGCTCTGCGCGGTGGACGGCTACGCCTACGAGGCCGCCGCAGCCGAGCTGGGGGTCAGCCATGCCGTCGTGCGGAACCGTCTCTCCCGGGTGCGCTCGCGGCTCCGCGGCGCCGTGAAGGAAGTGAGAGACGCATGAGCGAGAAGAGTGGGCTGCCGCCGCTGACTGACGAGAGCATCGCAGGGATGGAAAGGGCCGTCGTCGACAGGATCAACCAGGAGCCGCGCGCGACCGCTCCCTCTCATGAGCACCGTCGACGGCGCGGATGGATCACCGCTCTCGGTGTCGCCGCGGCCTTCGCGGCCGGGGCGCTCGTCGTGCCTCCGCTCATCAGCGGACTGGCGTCGGGCGCAGGATCCTCGAGCACCGCCGACGGGTCGTCTGGCGGCTCGTCCTCCGGCGATGCCGTGGGCGAGATCGCTCCCGATGCCGCTGTCGACTCCGACGGCGGGGCCACGACCGACTCCGGCGGGTCGGGCGGCGCGGTCGCTCCGCGAGACGAGCCTGGGTCAAAGGGCGCCGACGACCCCATCGCCGCCGTCGACGACACCCGGGAGATCATCGCCACCGCCGAGATGACCCTCCGGGTCGACGACGCGAAGGACGCCGCCGACGATATCGCCGCGCTGGCGGTCGAGCACGGCGGTTTCGTGGAGTCAGCCTCGCTCGGCCTCGATCCGGATGCCGGTGACATCGCCCCCGAGCAGCCGCGCCAGGCCGGGAGCGGATGGATCAGCATCCGGGTTCCTGCGGCCGATCTCGACGAGGTGATGGCCGCCCTGGGGAAGGACGCCGAGGTGGTGCGCTCGTCGATCTCGCGCGACGATGTCACCGCGGCTGCAGTGGATCTGCGCGCGCGCATCGATTCGGCCCGCACTTCGGTCGAGCGCCTCACTGAACTCATGGGCAAGTCGGGCTCCGTCGGCGATCTCATCGCCGCCGAGTCAGCGCTGAACGAGCGGCAGGCGCAGCTCGAGAGCTACGAGCAGCAGCTGAAGCAGCTCGACGAGCAGGTGGCCATGTCGACGATCTCGATTCAGCTGACCGAGCAGACCGCCGCTGCCGAGGCCGACCCCGCCGGGTTCGGCGACGGTCTTCTCGCAGGGTGGAACGGGCTCGTCGCGAGCCTGAACGGAATCGTGGTCGCTGTCGGGTTCCTGCTTCCGTGGCTCGGCATCGCGGCGATCCTGCTGCTGGTGGTGTGGCTGGTTCGCAGGAGGCGCAGCACAGCGCGCACGATGGAGAGCTAGGCATACTCTCATAACCGATATATGCTCACCGCATGAGCATCGCGATCACTGAACCGTCGTTCTGGATCCTCAGCGCCCTCGCGGGCGGCAGGCGGCACGGCTACGCGATCATGCGAGAGGTCGCCGAGCTGAGTGAGGGCCGCACCGCACTGAAGGTGCCGACCCTGTACACGACGCTGGAGCGTCTGGAAGGGGCCGGTCTCGTCCGTCAGGACGGCGAGGAGGTGGTCGATGGCAGAGCCCGCCGGTACTACATGCTCACCGACCTGGGGTCGTCCGCGCTGCACGACGAGGTCGAGGCACTGAACGCCAGGGCGCGCATCGCGGCGGCGCGCCTGTCGGCCCGCCTGCGTCCTGCACGCCCATCGGCGGCGACGGCATGACCCGCCTCGAGGATCGATACCGCCGGCTGCTGCGCTGGTATCCGCTCGCGTGGCGACTGCAGAACGGCGAGGCGCTGATCGGCACCGCGCTCGACGCCGCTGAGGCCGAGGCGCGCACCCGTCCGACGGTCGCGGAGGCGCGGGAGATGATCCTGCACGGCATCGCACACCGTGCGACCGTGCGCGCAGCGCTCAGCGCTGCCGTCCTGGCGCTGCTGTGCACGGCGGCGAGCCAGGTGGTCGCGGTCACCTCGATCGAGACGGTCGGGCAGTGGGGTGGCGGGTGGATCCCTCTCGCTCTCGGCACCCTGTCATCGCTCCTCCAGAGCGTCACCCTCCTTGCGCTGCTGCGGCACGCCGGCCGCATGCATCCAGGGCGGTTCGCGCCGGTGCTGCTCGTCGCCGCGGCCGCATGGTCGTTCGCCTTCCTCGCCGCGTGGTCGTGGTCGATCGGTTTCGACAGGGCCGACGCCGGACTTCCCCACACGCCGTTCACCGAGGGTCTCGGACTGCTCCTGCTCTGCGGGTGGGTTCTCGGGGGCGTCGCCGCCGCCACGCTGATCTCGGAGCTCGGTCACGCCCTTCCGAGGACGGCGCGAACGGCTGCGGCCGCGGTCGCCGGCATCGCCGCACCTCCCCTGTTCGGCTCGGCGGCGATGCTCCCCTCCGCCGGCGTGCTGCCGAGCCTCATCCTCATCGTCTTCTGCGTCCGGAGGATGACCGTCCCCGCCGCGCTGGCCACGACTGCACCTGCCGTGCCCTTCACGCACGCTGCGCGGCCCTTCACGCACAGCAGCCGAGCCATCCTGCTCGCCACCGCGATCCTGGGCCTGGCATCCGTGGTCTTCGCGCTGGCCGGTGGAGGCCTCGTGCCGGCCATCGACGCGACCCGTGCGATGCAGATAGGGCTCGCGTCAGGTGCGCTCTCGGGCATCCCTCTGCTCGGCATCGGCGCAACCCGCCTCGTGGATCGGCACCCGGCCCGCCGGGTGCCGATCTGGTGCGCGACAGCGCTGCTCGTCGCCGCCGTGGCCGTCGAGGCGGCCATCGCGCTGAGTGGTGCGGGCGGCAGCGGCGACGTCCCCTGGGCCGCGGTCGCCCCCGCGGCCGCAGGAGTCGGACTGCTCACCTGGGCACTCACGCCCGTCTCGCTGGGGGCGCGTCTGGTGCTCGACGTTGCCGTGAGTGCGGCCTCGCTCTTCCCTCTGTGGTTTGCCCTGACGGCTGTCGGCCTGCTGCTCCCGCCGCTCGCGGCGATCGTGGCCGTCCGTGCGATCGCGGCGAGGCGTCGGCAGACACGAGCACGAGCCCACCCCGCACTTCCTTGATTTCACGAGGTATACAAGAACTCTTGTGATGTTGTCCGAGCGCTCATAGCGTTGCCGACGTGGAAGAGATCTCCGTCATCACCGCCGTGCACCACCCGCTTCGTCGACGTATCGTCGACCACCTTCATCTGCACGAGACCGCGCAGGTCGGCACCCTGGCGAGAGCGTTGAACGTGCAGGTGGGCAGCATCAGCCACCATCTGCGTATGCTGCAGCGCGCGGGCATGGTCGAACAGATCGACGATCCGACCGGTGACCGGCGCACGAGCTGGTGGCGCCTGGCGAGGCACTCGCTCAGCTGGTCGAGCCGCGACTACGCCGACGCGCCTGCCGCGGCATACCTTGCGCGTGAGGCGCAGCGCCTCAACCTGCGCCACCAGCTCGAGCGACTGCAGCAATGGAATCAGGTGAGCACCGACAGTGACGTCGAAGCCTTCAGCACCGATGCCCTGGCCTGGGCCACCGCGGCTGAGCTGGTAGAGCTGCAGCACCGGATCACCGACGCGATCGACGCATGGCGGGCGAGCATCGATAGAAGTGACGGCCAGGAGCGCATGCCCGTGTTCTTCTTCGCCCACGGTTTCCCCACGGAGGTGTGAGGTGTCGACGGCCGACTCGCTGATGGTGCGGACTCCCCCGCCCCTCCGGCGTGACGTCATGGTGCAGTGCTGGCTGGCGGTGAAGGCGCTGTCCGATGCCGGCGACGCGGTCTGGACCATCGCGGTCGCATGGACGGCGGTGCAGATCGCGTCGCCCGCAGTGGCGGGGCTGGTCGTCGCGGCAGGCACGGTCCCCCGCGCAGTGATCCTGCTGATCGGCGGTGCGCTCGCAGATCGCGTGGATCCGCGTCGCATGATGCTGCTGTTCAACGGCATCCGCGTCGTCGTCCTCGCCATTGCCGCGCTGTGGATCCTCACGTCCGAGCCGACCGTCGCCATCCTGCTGGCTGCGACGATCGCGTTCGGTATCTGCGACGCCTTCTACGAACCGGCCGCCGGCACGATCCCGCGCCAACTGGTGAGACCGGCGGATCTTCCGACGTACTCCGCCGTGAGTCAGACCCTCAGCCGCCTGGGCACGATGGCCGGTGCGGCGGCAGGGGGATTCCTCGTCGCATGGATCGGCATGCCAGGCAGCGCGGCCGCCGACGCCATCACGTTCACGGTCGTCATCGCATTCATCTCCATCTGGCTGCGGCCGCGCTTCGCCCTCCCGCGCAGCACCCCCGGTGACGGCGTGCTGCGCGGAGTGGCATCCGGCTTCCGCCATCTCGGCGCCGACGGAGCGACCAGGACCCTGGTGCTCGCCCTCTCGGGTCTCAATCTCGCGGTCGGCCCCGCTCTGGCCATAGGGCTCGCACTGCAGTCCGCGCAGCACGGCTGGGGGGCGTCCGCGGTCGGCCTGTTCGAAGCCCTCGTGGGCGGCGGGGCGATGCTCGGCGCGATCGTCGTCGTGCGCCGCCGCCCGCGACATGAGGCCGTCGGGGCATTCCGGGCGCTCGTCGTGCAGGGCGCCGGCATCGCGCTGCTCGGCATCGGGTCGCCGTGGGTGGTGGGGGCGGCATGCCTGATCATCGGCATGACGGCCGGGTTCGCCTCGGTACTGCTTGGTGCGACCTTCGCCGCGACGGTCGCGCCCGACTACCTGGGGCGGATGTCGTCGATAACGAGACTCGGCGACGACTGCCTGATGCCGCTGGCGATGGCGGCCTTCGGGGCGCTCGCGACCCTCTTCCCGCTGTGGATGCCGTTCGTGCTGTACGGCAGCCTCCTCATGCTGCTGATGGTGCCGCCGCTACGCAACCGCAGCTTGCGCGCGATCAGCCTGCGCGGCGGTGACGATCGGGCATAGGGCATACGCGCCCGGCGGGAAAGCCCCTTCGAGACGAGATCGCCGCTCGGGTACGGTTCGGTCATGACAGCTCAGACCTTCACTCCACGGCGCGCGATCGTCACAGCGTCCGACTCGGGCATCGGCGCCGCCACCGCGCTGGCGCTCGCCGACGCCGGCATGGATGTCGGCATCACCTGGCACAGCGACGAGGAGGGCGCTGAGCAGACCGCCGCCGGCGTGCGCGAGCGCGGTCGCAGAGCAGTCGTCACCCGTTTCGACGCGACCGAGCTCGACAGTGTGGCCGAGGTCGTGGACGGGCTCGCGGAACAGCTCGGCGGCGTCGACGTCTTCGTGAACAACGCCGGAGCGAGCGTTCCGCGTGCGTTCCTCCAGGTGCCGCTGAGCGAATGGCGCGAGACCGTCGCACTGAACCTCGACGGGGCGTTCGCGGGGATGCAGGCCGCGGCGCGCCGCATGGTCACCGCAGGAGCAGGCGGCCGCATCATCGCGGTGACCAGCGTGCATGCGCACCAGCCCCGCATCGGCCTCGCAGCGTACATATCGGCCAAGCACGGACTCTCCGGGTTGATCAAGACCATGGCCCAGGAGCTGGGCGCCCACGGGATCACCGCGAATGCGGTGGCGCCCGGGGAGATCGCCACAGCTGCGAGCGGCCGGACGTCTGCGGACGCCGACCGCACGCACCGACCTGGAGTTCCGATCGGGCGTCCGGGCAAGGCAGAGGAGGTCGCGGCGGTGATCGCGTTCCTCGCGTCCCCGCAGGCCAGCTATGTCACGGGAGCCGACTGGAGCGTCGACGGCGGGATGCTGCAGATGGGGCCGCAGGCCGGGTCACACCTGCTCGACGATGCCTGGCGCGAGGTCTGAGCGTTGCCGGGCGAACATGAAGAAGGCCCTCCGGATTCCGGAGGGCCTTCCTCATGTCAGTGACCCCAGCGGGATTCGAACCCGCGTTACCGCCGTGAGAGGGCGGCGTACTAGGCCGCTATACGATGGGGCCGTCACTGCAACCGTTCAAGTATGCCATGACGATTCGTGCCCCGCCAAATCGAGGCGCCCACCGTGTGGCGCTCGTCAGGCGATCATGTCCTTGACCATCGGCACGACCTTCTCGCCGTAGAGTCTGATCGAGTCCATCATCGCCCCATGGCCGATCTTCGACTGGTCGTACTTCAGGTCGAAGCGATCGATCCGAAGCGTCTTCAAGGTCGCTGCGATCTTGCGAGCGACGGTCTCGGGCGAGCCGATGTACAGCGCGCCGCCGTCGATCTCGCGTTCGAAGTCGCCGACCGCAGGCGGACCCCAGCCGCGCTCCTCTCCCATCCGCGTCCGCATGGCGAGCCAGCCGTCATGCGTCAAGGCGCGCGCCTGCTCGTCGGTCTCGGCGACGAGGCCCGGAGAGTGCACGGCGATCGGCTTGCGCTCCACGCCGAACTGGTCCTGTGCGCGTTCGAACAGATCGACGTACGGCGCGAAGCGGGTGGCGGGCCCTCCGATGATCGCGAGGAAGAGCCCGAAGTTGTACCGTGCCGTGCGGATCACCGAGTCGGGGCTGCCGCCGACGCCCACCCAGGTGCGGATGCCGTTCTCGGTGGTCGGGAAGACGCGCTGGTCCTTCAGCGCCGACCGCGTGCTGCCCTGCCAGGTGACCGGCTGCTCGGTCAGCAGCTGCGAGAGCAGGTCGAGCCGCTCTTCGAACAGCTCCTCGTAGCGACGCAGATCGAATCCGAAGAGCGGGAACGACTCGATGAACGATCCGCGTCCTGCGACGATCTCGGCGCGCCCGTTCGAGACGGCATCGAGCGTCGAGAAGCGCTCGAAGACCCGCACTGGGTCGTCAGAGCTCAGCACGGTGACAGCCGAACCCAGACGGATTCGATCAGTGCGGGAGGCGATGGCGGCGAGCACCATCTCGGGACTCGACACCGCGAAGTCCGGGCGGTGGTGCTCTCCGACGCCGAAGAAGTCCAGTCCGATGCTGTCGGCCAGCACAGCCTGATCGACGATGTCCCGGATCACCTGCGGATGCGGAACGGGGTTGCCCTCTGGGTCGGACGTCACGCCACCGAAGGTGTCGAGGCCGAACTCGATGTCAGTCATGACGTCAGCAACCGCGGCATCCAAAGATTCATTCCCGTGAATGCACATGGGCCACAACGGCAGAAGGCCCTCCGATCACTCGGAGGGCCTTCTGTGTCGCTGTGACCCCAGCGGGATTCGAACCCGCGTTACCGCCGTGAGAGGGCGGCGTACTAGGCCGCTATACGATGGGGCCGTCTCGGCCCGTGAAGGCCGTTGTGGCAACCGTAGAAGTCTGTCATGCCCCTCACCACAGGACCAAATCCCGCGATCCGACTATGCATCACGGGCGTGTCGCGTCAACCGGTTTGCCTGATGGATGCCCGGCCGGTTGACTTCCGTCATGCGAATCACGAAGTACGAGCACGCCGCTCTGCGAGTCGACGAGGCGGGAAGAAGCCTGATCATCGATCCGGGTTCGTTCACCACTCCCCTCGACGAGCTCGGCGATGTCGTGGCGGTCGTCATCACGCATGAGCACCCGGATCACTGGACCGCGTCACATCTCGATCGCATCCTGCGCGCGGCGCCTGGCACGCCGATCCTCAGCACCGTCGGAGTGGCGGCTGCGGCGACCGACCACGAGATCACCGTCGTCGCGCCGGGTGACGAGGTCATGATCGGCGGGTTCTCTCTGCGCTTCTTCGGCGGCCGGCACGCGGTCATCCACGAGAGCCTCCCCGAGATCCAGAACCTCGGGGTGCTCGTGAACGACGAGCTGTACTACCCCGGAGACTCGTACGCGGTACCGGAGGGAGTCGATGTGAGAACCCTCGCCGCGCCGCTCGGTGCTCCCTGGCTCAAGATCGGCGAGGCGATGGACTTCGTCCTGGCGGTCGCGCCCCGGCGCTGCTTCGGCACCCACGACATGACACTGTCGACCATCGGCCGGACGATGCACCGTCAGCGTCTGCAGTGGGCCACCGAGCAGGGCGGCGGGACGTTCTTCGAACTCGAGCCGGCACAGAGCCTCGACGTCTGACGCCGGAGAGGCGGGCTCGGAGCACCCGCAGCCTCAGAGACCGGGCTGCGCCGCCCTCACCCGCAGGTCCCGGGCGAGGTCGTCCCGCGACTCGATCACCAGCCGGCGCAGCGCGCCCGGAGCATCGACGTTCTGCTCGAGCCACGCATCCACCGCCTCGGTGCTGTCGGTGGCGGGGAACAGCCCCAGCACGAGCCGCTGCGCCAGCTCGATGCTGCGCTCGGACCAGGCGTCGCGGATACGCGTGAAGTACTCCGTGTCGAAGCCGTCGATGAGGTCACGGCGACCGCCGGCGCGGAAGCCGCCGATCGTCGCGTCGAGGTGGTCGTTGCTCAGGCTGAGATCGTTCCACGCCGCCTCCCACGCTGCCGCACGCGTCGATGCATCGGGCCGGGATGCCAGGGCCCTGATCTCTGCCGTGCGGCCGGCCGCCGTGTCGTCAGCGGTGCGCTCTGCGGCGATCGTCTCCGCGTCGGCGTGCCCGGTCGAGGCGAGAGCGGTCAGCAGCAGCCAACGAAGGTCGGCGTCCATGGGCAGCCCCTGCGGTGCGTCGCCGTCGAGGATGGCGCGGACGTCGGCGGCACGGGAGTCGTCGAACGACGACGCGGCGGCGAACGCGCGCGCCCACGCCAGCTGCGCATCGCTGCCCGAATCGGCGGCCTGGAGCGCCGACCAGGTGGAGTCGACCCAGGCGCGGCGCTGCTCCGCGCGATCATCGTCTGTGACGTAGTGGCCGATCGCGAACGCTGCATTGAGAAGTGTCGCGCTCAGCAGACCCACGTTGGACTCCGCCGGAGCGTGCGAGCGGACGATGTCGAGGTAGCGGGTGGCGGCGAGCTCACCGTCACGGGTCGCGTTCCAGAGCGACGACCAGATGAGCCCGCGAGCGAGCTCGTCCGACAGGGTCGACAGTGACGCGGCGACCGTGTTCAACGAGCGCTCATCGAGTCGCACCTTCGCGTAGGTGAGATCCTCGTCGTTGAGCAGGATCAGATCGGCATCCGGGATCTCCACCTCGGTGCGCTCCTGGTCGACCGTCAGCTCGATCCGCTCGCGCAGTGCGAGCGCGCCCTCCACCGAGTCGTAGAGCCCGACGCGCAGGCGGTGCGGGCGAGGTGCGACCTCGCCGCTGTCCTGCACGATGACGCGACGACCCTCAGCATCCGTCTCGATCCAGAGCGCGGACACGCCGCTGGTCTCGAGCCACGAACGCGACCAGTCGCGCAGCGGCTGATCGGAGGCGGCTTCGAGCTGGTCGAGCAGGTCCCCAAGGGTCGTGTTTCCGAACGCGTGCGCGACGAAGTAGCGACGGGCTCCTTCGAAGAAGGCGTCTTCGCCGACGAAGGCGACCAGCTGCTTGAGCACCGAGGCGCCCTTGGCGTAGGTGATCCCGTCGAAGTTCAGCTTGGCGGCCTCGAGGTCGGGGATGTCGGCGACGATCGGGTGCGTGGTGGGCAGCTGGTCCTGCCGGTACGCCCAGGTCTTGCGGCTGTTTGCGAAACGCGCCCAGGCGTCGGTGAAGCGAGTCGCTGCTGCCGACGCATGGGTGCCCATGTAGTCGGCGAACGACTCCTTCAGCCAGAGGTCGTCCCACCACCGCATCGTGACGAGGTCACCGAACCACATGTGCGCCATCTCATGCAGGATCGTGTTCGCACGACCGCCACGCTGAGCATCGGTCGCCGCGCCGCGGTTGATGTAGGACTCGGTGAAGGTGACGAGCCCGGGATTCTCCATCGCGCCGAGGTTGTACTCGGGAACGAAGATCTGGTCGTACTTCCCCCAGGGGTACGGGTACGCGAACGCGTCGGTGAAGAAGTCGAGTCCCTGACGGGTCACCTCGAGGATCTCGTCGGCCTCGAGGTGCTCTGCGAGCGATGCGCGACACAGCACACCGAGCTCGATCCGCTGGTCGTCTCGCGTCCACTCCCCGTCGATACGGGCGTAGGGACCAGCGGCGACCGAAGTGATGAAGCTGGAGATGGGCAGGGTCGGGGCGAACTCGACCGTCTGCACACCGATGCCGGGGGTCACGTGCGCAGGCGACTGGTTCGACAGCACGTGCCAGCCCGCAGGCGCGGTGACCTCGAACGTGTAAGCCGCCTTCAGATCAGGCTGCTCGAAACAGGCCATGACCCTGCGCGAGTCCGCCGGCTCGTACTGCGTGTACAGGTAGGTCTCTCCGTCGACCGGGTCGTGGAAGCGGTGCATGCCCTCACCCGAGCGGCTGTAGGCGGCGATGCCCTCCACCCGGACCACGTGCGAGCCGCCCAGTCCGTCGATCAGGATGCGCGCGCCGTCCCACTGCACGTCGCGCGCCTCGCCGTCGACGGTGACGGAGTCGACCGACTCGCCGATGAAGTCCAGCCAGGTCGCCGACTCCGTCGCGTCGAAGGTCAGCGTGGTCGCAGTGGGGAAACCCGTCCGCGCACGCTCGGGGGCACCGGCGAGGTCGAGTTCGACGCGCACCTCATGCAGCGTGATCGACGCGGCGCGACGGGCGGTCTCATCCTTGGTGAGGTTGGCGGAGCTCATCACACCATCGTGTCATGCCGTGCCTGTTCATGCCGAGGCCGACACCGGCACCTTCGCGAGAGCCTGCTCGAGGTCGGCCTGCAGATCGTCGACGCTCTCGAGACCGATCGACAGGCGCACGATGTCGGCACCAGGCCGCGCATCCGGTGCGACGGGGCGGTGAGTGAGGGCGGCGGGATGCTGGATCAGCGAGTCGACGCCGCCGAGCGACACCGCGTGCGTGAAGAGGCGCACAGCACCCGTGAGCGCCTCGGCCGCCGAGTACCCACCGGCGAGCCTGATGGCGATCATCGCCCCCCCGCCTCTCATCTGCCGGCCGATCAGCCCGCGCTCGTCTGCGAACTCGGGGTACAGGACCTCGCTGACGGCCGGATTGCGCTGGAGGGCGCGCGCGAGGGTGCGGGCCGACGACTGCTGAGCGTGGATCCGCATCGGCAGTGTCGCAAGACCGCGGTGCAGAAGGTAGGCCCCGAGGGGGTGGAGCAGGGCGCCCGTGATGGCGCGTACGCGGCGAAGTGCCTCTGCGGTCTGCTCGCTGCACGAGATCACGCCGGCGACCACGTCACCGTGGCCGCCGATGTACTTGGTCGCGCTGTGCAGCGACATCGCCGCCCCGAGGTCGAGCGGGTTCTGCAGCAGGGGTGTGGCGAAAGTATTGTCGACGAGCACGGGGATGCCAGCGGACTGCGCCACGACCGCGGCGATGTCGACGAGGTCGAGCGTAGGGTTCGCCGGCGTCTCGAGCACGATCATGCCGGTGTCGATGCGGATGCTTCCGGCCACCTCGTGCTCGTGACAGAACGTGACCTCGGTACCGAGAAGGCCCGAGTCCAGCAGGTGGTCGGTGCCGCCGTACAGCGGGCGCACGGCGACGATGTGCCGCTTGCCCACCGCCGTGGTGTGCGCGAGGATCGCGGCCGTCATCGCGGCCATCCCCGAGCCGAAGGCGACCGACGCCTCGGAATGCTCGAGCTCGGACAACGCCTCCTCGAAGCGGGCGACAGTCGGATTCCAGAGCCGCGCGTAGACGTTGCCGCCCCCGGGAAGCGGATGCCCGCCCGTCGCCATCGACTCGTACGAGTCGCCGCCGTGCAGGATGTCCGGCAGCGGGTTGGTCGAGGAGAGGTCGATGGGGGCGGCGTGGACGCCGAGAGCGCCGAAGTCGGCGCGACCGGCGTGAACGGCGACGGTGTCGGGGTGCAGCGGCATGTCGGACATGCCTTGATCCTGCTCTCCTCGCTCATCCGCGTCCACCCTGATTGTCGCGAGAAGCGAAGCATCGGGCGTAGCTTGTTCCAAGAACAACACGTCATCGATCTGGGGAGCGCAAATTGGCTGCAGCACAGCAAGGAGCCATCGATGAGCTCGATCTGCGCATCCTCGGAGCATTGATCGACGATCCACAGGCGCCGATCAAGGATCTCGCTCATACGCTGGGCATCCCGGCGTCCACCTGCGCCTTCCGGCTGCGCACCCTGCGCAGCCGGGGTGTCGTCACCGGTCCGCGCGTCGAGATCGACCCGGCCGCCGTGGGCGCCGCGGTGCAGGCCGTGATCCGCGTGCGGCTCGGAAACCACAGCAAGGACGGCGTCGAGACGCTGTTCGACTCCCTCGCGGCGACACCCGGCGTGCTCCAGGTCTTCCACATCGCCGGCGCAGACGACTTCCTCGTGCACGTCGCCGTCGCCGATGCCGCGGCCCTGCGCGACATCGTGCTCGAACGCATCACCGTGCACGACATCGTCCGGGCCACCGAGACGCAGCTGGTGTTCGAGCTGCGCGAGGGCGCGGGCGTCGTACCCCGGCGCTGAGGGTCAGACCGCGGCAGGACTCTCGTCGACACGATCGGCCACCGGCTGCCCGGCGAACCGCCGTGTCGTGAGCCACAGGACCACTCCGACGGCCAGCAGGATCGCGGCGAACAGCCACACGATCGGCCGCTGCTGGGTCAGCAGCACCACGCAGGAGATCACCCCGAGCACGGGAACGAAGGTCCACACCCGGAAGTGCTCGTGCTCCACGCGCTGGCGCCGCAGCACCAGCACCGACACGTTCGCGCTGATGAAGACGAGGAGCAGCAGAAGCACGACGGTCTCCGCGAGGGTGGCGAGATCACCGACGAGCGTGAGCAGCATAGCCACCACCGTGGTCGATGCGATCGCCACCCACGGCGTGCGCCGGTTCGGCAGCACTCGGCCCAGGGGCGACGGCAGCAGTCCCTGCTCGGCCATGCCGAACGCGAGCCTGCTGGCCATGATCATGGTGAGCAGCGCGCCGTTGGCGACGGCGATCAGCGCGATGAGGCTGAACAGCCACGACGGCACGCTCATCCCCGTGGCCTCGACGACGGCGAGCAGAGGTCCGGAGGAAGCCTGCAGCTCGTCGCTCGGCAGCGCCGCGGCGCTCGCGACACCGACCAGCACGTACACGATGCCTGCGGTGATCAGCGCGCCGAACAGCGCCCGCGGGTACACCCGGCTGGGCCGCCTCACCTCTTCGATCACGTTCGCCGAGGTCTCGAAGCCGACGAACGAGTAGTACGCGACGATCGCACCGCCGAGCACGGCGCCCGCGACTCCGACGCCGTCCGGAAGCTGCGTCGCGCGGCCCAGGTCTCCCCCGCCGCCGCCGACGAACAGCGCGACGACGACGATGACGATCACCAGCCCGGAGAGCTCGATCGCCGTCATCACGAGATTGGTGCCCATCGATTCGCGGATGCCCCGGGCGTTGAGCAGCCCGATGAGCACGAGGAACACCATGGCGGCCGGGATGACAGGCACGTCGATGAAGGTCGCCAGGTAATCACCCGAGAACGCGATCGCGAGCCCTGCCGCGCTGACGACACCCGCCGCCAGCATGCTGAACCCGACCAGGAACGACAGCAGCGGGCTGTGGAACGCCCGTTCGGCGAACACCGCTGCTCCTCCTGCGCGCGGGTACTTGGTCACCAGCTCCGCGTACGACCCCGCAGTGAGCAGCGCGAGGAGCAGAGCCACGACGAGCGGAGCCCAGAGCATGCCGCCCGCGCTCTCCGAGAGCACGCCCATCAGTGCGTAGATACCCGCTCCCAGCACGTCGCCGAGGATGAAGGCGAAGAGCATGGGTCCGCTGATCGCTCGGCGAAGGCGGGGAGGATTCTCAGCGGTGTCCATGACACCGACCGTATGGGCCGGAAGACGAGGGTGCACCAGCCTTGACACCCGCGTAGACCGACCGATACGCGAGGCGCGGGCGCCGCGGCGTCAGGCGGTCGCGTCGGCCTCGCGACGTGGCAGCACCCAGCCGGCACGCGGGAAGTGGCAGGTGTAGCCGTTCGGGTAGCGAACGAGGTAGTCCTGGTGCTCGGGCTCCGCCTCCCAGAACGGCCCGGCTTCCTCGATCGTCGTGACGGCCGGAGCCGGCCAGAGACCAGAGGCGTCGACGTCCGCGATGGTCTCGCGCGCGATGCGCTCCTGCTCGGCGTCGAGCGGGAAGATCGCCGAGCGGTAGCTGGTCCCGATGTCGTTACCCTGTCGGTTCAGAGTCGACGGATCGTGGATCTGGAAGAAGAAGGCCAGGATGTCGCGGTAGGTCGTCTGCGCGGGATCGAAGACGATCTCGAGCGCTTCGGCGTGCCCGGGGTGGTTGCGGTAGGTCGCGTGGTCGTTCTCGCCGCCGGTGTATCCGACGCGCGTGGCCAGGACGCCCGGCTGACGACGGACGAGATCCTCCATGCCCCAGAAGCAGCCTCCCGCGAGCACGGCCGTCTCCGCGCCGTCGCGGCGGGTGATCTGTCCGGTGTCGCTGGTTCCGCTGGTCATGTTCGTCTCCTCTTGACTCGTGTCCGGATGCCCGGGTCTTCCATTCTGCATCCGTCGGGCACGTGAAGGGCCGGTCTCGGCATCGGCTGCCGGGGAATGCCGGACACAGCGTCTAGGTTGGTGCTGACAGCCGCACATAGGCCGATCTCGGCATCCGAGGAGAGAAATGCGCCCCTATCTCGACAAGTCCGCTCCCGACGTCTGGAAGGCCGCCGGCGAATATTCGCGCGCCGTGGCGAGCGAGGCCGAGCGCAGCGGTCTGACCGTGCAGGAGAGCGAGTACATCAAGGTGCGCGCGTCGCAGATCAACGCATGCGCGTTCTGCCTCGACCTGCACTCTCGAGAGGCCCGCGGCGCCGGGATCAGCCAGCAGAAGCTCGATCTGCTCCCCGCATGGCGTGAGACCTCGCTGTACACCGAGCGCGAGGCCGCCGTGCTGGCCATCGCCGAGGCGTCCACCCGCATGCCCCTCACGGAGGAGTCGAAGGCCGACCTGTCTGGTGCGCGCGCCGTGCTCGGAGATCAGACGTTCGCGGCCGCCGAATGGGTCGCTCTGACCATCAACATGTTCAACAGGATCTCGATCCTCAGCGAGCACCCGGTGCGTCCGCGAGGCGACGACGGAAAGGTGCTGTCATGACCGATGAGCGCTTCGAGGTGCGCGATGTGCCCGGCGAATCGCGATACGTGCTGGTCGACCACGGCGACGACGGCATTGCCGCGAAGGAGATCGGCGAGGAGTCGTACGTCGACGTCGGTGACGAGCGGGTGCTCTTCCACACCGGCGTCTCCGACGAGTACGCCGGGCAGGGCCTCGCGTCGAAGCTCGTGCGGGCGGTCGTCGATGACGTGATCGCCGCGGGCAAGCGCATCGTTCCGGTCTGTCCGTACGTCGTGGCGTGGCTGCCCAAGCATCCCGAATATCAGGAGCACATCGTCGCGCGTCGCAGCGAGCACGTCGCCGCGATCAAGGCTCAGACCCGCTGAAGGGCGCCATCATGATCCTCACTGCACTCGTCCTCGCCGGCCTCGCGTCGCTCGTCCACGTCTACATCTTCTACATGGAGTCGCTTGCGTGGACCAGTCCGCGCGTGCGGGCGACGTTCGGCACCTCCCGCGAGGAGGCGCAGGCGACGAAGGAGATGGCGTACAACCAGGGGTTCTACAACCTGTTCCTGGCACTGACGACGGCGATCGGCATCATCCTCATCGTGAGCGGAGCCGACGATGCCGGAACGGCGCTCGTCTTCGCCGGCGCCGGCTCGATGGCAGCCGCCGCGACGGTGCTCTTCGTCTCGAGCCCCGACAAGCGCGGAGCCGCTCTGAAGCAGGGCGTGCTCCCGCTGCTCGCGGTGATATGCCTGGCGATCGGGGTCGCTCTGCAGGTCTGAACTACTCTCGGGGGCGCAGCCTGACGGTCGGCAGCGGGGGCGCGGGCAGAGGCGCGAGGTGGCCCGCGGGGTACGGCCCGAACAGAGCCGGCTTGCCCTCGTCTCGGGGATCGGGATCGTCGAACCCCAGTTCAGCCTGGTAGCGACGCCGGAACTCCTCGATCTCGTCGTGGCTTCGCCCGATGAAGTTCCACCACATCACGATCTGCTCGCCCAGCGGCACGCCGCCCAGCAGGATCACCCTGGCGCCCTCGGCCCCGGCTGCGATCACCATGGTGTCGGCGCCGGTGGGCACGTAGCCGAGCTCGCGATGCTGCACCGGAGCGTCGTTCACGGAGATCGACCCGGTCTCGGCGAGGGCCGCATGTTCGAAGTCACGCCGCACGGGCAGCGTCACCCGTGCGCCGGGCCGCAGGATCAGCTCGGCGCCCAGCATGTCAGGGGTGCGGGTGTCGACCGGCGAGGTGGACCCGAGCATCGAGCCGATGAACACCCGCACGCTCGCGCCGTCGAGGTCGACGGGCTCGGGAGCGTAGTGCGCGAATCCGTGAGTGGAGAAGCGCGAGGCATCAGGCAGGGCATACCAGAGCTGCACGCCGTGCAGCACGGCCGTCTCGGGTGTGCTGATCTCCTGATGCGTGATCCCCTGACCTGCGATCATCAGGTTGAGCTCGCCGGGCAGCACGGCCGCCGCCACGCCGTTCGAGTCGAGGTGATCGATGCGTCCGGTGAACAGCCAGGAGACGGTGGCGAGACCGGTGTGCGGATGCCTGGGCACCTCCATGCCGCCGGTCACGGCGACATCATCGGGCCCGTAGTGGTCGAGGAAGCACCAGGCGCCGACGAGCGAACGACGCTTCTGAGGCAGGGTCCGGTAGACCGTCATGGCCCGGATGCCGCCGAGCGGCACCTCTCGAGGAGTGAGCACCTCGACCGAGGTGCACGGCTCCCCCGGCTCGAGCACGCTGAGCGTCGGATTCTTCTCGAGATTCGTCATCGCGGCTCCTCGGGCTGGCTCGGCTGCGGTGGGGATCAAGCCAGCGTAACGGCGAATGGTGCGGATGCGTCGGCCTGGTGCGACCAGGACCGGCGTGGCCGCCTGGCGCGACAGACAGCACCTGGAGTGCCGCGAGGTCAACCCCCTCCTAACCGCGAGCCATAGGGCGGACTCTGAGGGGATCACGTGGGCGCCGTCCGTTTCGCCCACCAGACGTCAGGAGTCGAGATGAGCACACCCAGTCCGGATCCCCGTGACCGTGAGCCCGCCGCCGTTTCCGCCGAGCGAGGACCCACCCATCGCGAAGAGGCGCTGGAACGTGAGCAGGAGCGATTCGGCGGGTTCAAGTGGGGCTCAGCGTTCTTCGGCTGGCTCACTGCGACCGGGACAGCCGTTCTTCTGACGGCGCTTCTGAGCGCGGTCGGGGCGGGTCTCGGCCTGGGCGTCACAGAAGGCGACGTCGAGGATGCCGCTGAGGAGATCGGGGCGAACGCCCAGACCGTCACGATCATCGGCGCCATCGCGCTGGCCGTCGTTCTGTTCGTCGCCTACTACTGCGGAGGCTACGTCGCCGGTCGCATGGCGCGATTCTCCGGGGCGAAGCAGGGTCTGGCCGTCTGGATCTGGGCGATCGTCATCGCGATCGTGGTGGCGGTCATCGCCGCCGTCGCCGGTTCCCAGTTCAACGTCCTCGGACAGCTGAACAGCTTCCCGCGCATCCCCGTGGACGAGGGCACCCTCACGGCCACCGGCATCGTCACCGCGATCGTCGTGGCGCTCGTCAGTCTGGGAGGCGCGGTTCTCGGCGGCATTGGCGGCATGCGCTACCACCGTCGGGTGGACCGCGTTGGTCTCGGACGCTGAACCACCGACGGACCGGAGCGGCGGGACCGTCGCCCGACAGGAAGGCAACCCATGATCGATTCATACAGGATCAACAGCCTGTTCGACGCAGATGTCGTCGACGCCGACGGATCGAAGATCGGCACCGTGAAGCACGTGTACGTGGACCCGGATGGCGGTGATCCGCTGTTCGTCGGTGTCACCACCGGCTGGTTCGGCAGGGCGGAGTCGTTCGTGCCTTTGCGCGACGCGGACTTCGACGGCGAGGTGCTCCATGTGGAGTACGACAAGGACACGGTCAAGAGCGCTCCTCGCATCGATGCCGACGGCACGCTGACGGACGACGACATCGACCGCATCCAGGACCACTACGGCGACGGGGGCCGCGGCGAGGACGACTCACGCGATGCCGAGGATGCGGAACCGCTCCGGCCGGTGCACGAGCGGGGCACCGCTCCGGACGCGGCCCGCGCGGACGAAGCCGCCGATCGAGCCGATCAGCGCCCTCCGCGCAGGCGGATCCGCGTGCACAGGTACGTCGTCACGGATGAGCGGACAGGCACCGCTCCCCCGTCGTCACGAGACGACGGAACCCTCGATCGTGACTCGGCTGTAGAGCAGACCCGCTACGAGACGGCGGAGGAGACGCGCGCGGACCGGGTCGACGAATCGAGGGCCAGCTCAGCGGACGAGCGGCCACGCGATCTCGACGGCGAGGGCCTACGGCGACGTCGGGAATGAGGGCGGCGGCACGTCGGTGAACACGGACGTGCTCTGCAGCGCCGCCCGCCTGGCGTCCCTTCTCGGCGACCTGCGGCGGAGCTCGCCGTCGTGCAGCTCGAGCACGCGGTCGGCGCGCGCGAGCATCGCCGGATCGTGGGTGGCGACCACTGCTGCGGTGCCGCGCTCGTGCACGAGCCGGGCGATGAGATCCATGATCTGGGCACCGGTCTCGCTGTCGAGCTGAGCGGTCGGCTCGTCGGCGAGCAGGATGCCCGGCTGCATGACGAGGGCCCGTGCGATGCCCACACGCTGCTGCTGCCCACCCGACAGCTCGCCCGGGCGCTGCCGAGCGTGCTCGTCGAGACCGACGTCGCGGAGCGCTTCGGCCACGCGGCGGTCGCGCTCGGCCGGATCGACCCGCCGGATCCGCAAAGGCACTTCGACGTTCTCGGAGGCGGACAGCACCGGGATGAGTCCCGCCGTCTGGAAGATCGATGCGATACGAGAACCGCGCAGCGCCGCGACATCGGTCTTCGGGTCCGCCAGGTCTGCGCCGTCGATGAGCACCCGCCCGGAGGTCGGGCGGTCGAGACCACCCAGCATGGTGAGCAGCGTCGTCTTGCCTGCGCCGGAGCGCCCCGCGATCACCACGAGCTCACCGGCCTGCACCGCGAACTCGGCGTCACGCACGGCGACGACGTCACCGCCCGAACTCGGGAACACCCGCGTCAGGGACTCCGCCCTCAGCACAGCATCCATCAGGCATCCTCCGTAGGTTCGCCGTGTTGTGCGGCGGACTGTGCCGGCGCGACGCGCACGTGGTCGGGCTCGAGGCTGAGCTGCACGCGCTCCCGCAGGTCGAGCGCGGCGACGAAATCGGCGGGCAGCTGCATGCGCCCCGCCCTGTCGAGCAGCGCGTACTCCCGAGCGGTGCGCACCGCTCGGCCCTCGTGATCAGTGGCGTCGCTGCGCAGCGTCTCGGTCGAGGTGCGGCCGTCGCGGATGCGCACCGTGCGCTCGACGTGCTCGGTGACACCGGTGTCGTGCGTGACGATCAGCGTCGTCACGCCCCGTTCACGGTTGACCGTCTCCATCGCAGCCAGCACTTCGGCACTGGTCTGCTCGTCGAGCTCTCCCGTCGGCTCGTCGGCGAGCAGCACGCGCGGCCTGTTGGCTAAGGCGACGGCGATCGCGACGCGCTGCCTCTGCCCGCCCGACATCTGCGCAGGGCGCTTGTCGGCCACATCGGCCGCGTCGAGCAGTTCCAGCAGCTCATCACCCGCCGCCGTGCGCTCGGGGCGGGGCACGACGCCCGCGACATCGTGCACCATCGCGATGTTCTCTCGCGCGGTCATATACGGCAGAAGGTTGCGGGCTGACTGCTGCCACACGAAGCCCACGCTGCTGCGGCGGTAGGCCAGGCGCTCGGCGCCCTTCATGGTGACCAGATCGTGTCCGGCCACGCGCGCCGCGCCCGCGGTCGGCTGGTCGAGCCCGGCGAGGATGCCGAGCAGGGTGCTCTTGCCCGACCCGGATGCGCCCACCAGGGCCACCATGTCACCCGCAGCCATGCGCAGGTCGAGCCCCTGCAGGGCCTGCACCTCCACGCCCTGTGCCGTGAAGATGCGCACGAGTCCCTCGCACACGATCGCGCCCTCGGTCATGTCGTCCATCCTCTCGCCACGATCACCATCACTGGTCCCGCTCATCGCCGTCTCTCACCGCGGTCGCCGTGCCGAGGCGCGATGCGAGCGCCGTTGCCGCGATCACCGCGACGGCTGACACGAGCGCGAACCCGACCACGACGACGACAGGCCACATGCCGCCGAGTTCGACGGGGGGCTGGGTCGACCCGCCGACGAAGCCACGCAGGTCGAGCTGCGGGATCACGAGCCATGCCATCGAGATGCCGACGCCCGCACCGAACGGCAGGGCGAGCAGCAGCGCGGGGGCGACTTCCCAGGTCACCAGCCGCCCCTCTCCTCGCGGCGGATGACCGAGGGCGCGCAGTATCGCGAGCATCCTGGCCCGCGGCACGGCGCCGAGCACGAGCATGGCGACCACCGCGACAGCGAGCAGCACGGCGACGATGCCGCTCGCGGCCAGCAGAGCGCTCTGCACGACCGAGAACGCGGGATCCTGCTCGTGCACCGCGGCGGCGCGAGCCGGTGTGGTGAAGGCGGCATCGCCTGCCACCTCGCTCACCGCGGCCGCACCGACCGCGTCGGCGTCGGCGTTCGCGCTGACAGACAGATAGAGCTGAGAAACGCCGATGTTGCGCTGTCCAAGCGCTCGCGCGTTCCCGGTGTCGACGATCACCCATTGCTCGGCCGTCCCGAAGGGCACCTGTGCGGGAGCGACCGCCACGACGTGCACGCTCCTGCCCGCGACCTCGAGCTCGATCCCCTCGAGGTCCCCGCGGGCATCGACTCCCAGACGCTCAAGCAGCGCCTGGGACACGACGACAGGAACCCGATCGCCGTCAGCCGGCTCTGCGAGCGATGCCGGCAGCGGGAGCGCAGCGGGAAGGCCCTGCTGCGTCTTCGCGAACTCCGCTGTGTCGATCGTGTAGACGTGAGCTCGCTGATTCTCCGACGCCGTCTCGGCCTCCACGGTCGAGTCGCCCCGCAGCGCGGCCATCCGGCCGACCCCCTCGAGCTGGGCGACGCGCTCGGCAGCGTTCTCCGTGATGTACGAGGCGTCGACGCGGACATCGGCTCCGACGTCCATCACCGCTGAGCGCTCGATGCCGCGCGTCACGGTGGAGGCGAACGCCACCGAGAAGACGGCCACGCCGAGACCGATGACGACGGCGAGCACGGGTGCAGCTCTCACGAGGGGGTCGCGTCGCGCCCGTGCAGGGCCGAGGAGCGCTGTGAGCGACGCGCGTCGACGACCTCGCCGCTCGGCGAGCAGCAGCACCTGCGGCAGCACGCGCAGGCACAGGATGCTGGCGGATGCACCGAGCACCACCGGCAGAGCGAGCAGCAGCGGGTCGGCATCGGCCCCGCCCGGTCGCGCGGCGACGAGCGCGACGAGCACGACCGTCAGCGCGAGGAAGAGCAGTTCTGCGATCAGGCGCGATGATCCTCGGCGTGCGGTGACGCCGAGGTCCTGGCGCTGGTGCCGCTCGGCATCGGTCAGCACGCCCCACGGCAGCACCAGGGCCGGCACAGCCGCGAGGAGCACCGGGATCAGCAGCACCCAGCTGGCCAGCAGGCCGGGCTCGACAGCAGCCGCAGCCGAGCCGATAACGGCGCCGATAAGGCCGAGTGCGGCGCCTTCGCCACCGAGAAGAACGATGAGCCGGGCCGTCGACGCGCCTCGAGCACGCAGCACGCGCACCGGACCGACGCGTCGGACGGCGATGAGCCGGGTGACGAGTGCGAGCACGACCAGGGCGACGGCGACCGGTCCCACAGCCGCAACGGCGACCACCGCGGTCATCGCCTGACCTCGGGTCACGCCGTCGCCGATCACGCGGGGCAGCCCCGAGGAGAACGACAGTCCTCTGTTGTAGAAGCTGTCGGTGGCCATCGGCAGCTCGATCGGCTCGGCGGTGAGCAGTCTCAGCTGAGCTGCCACCGTCGCGGCATTCGCCGCGGTGATCTGGTCGGTGTCCAGCGGAATCCATGAGGTGACCTTGACGTCGCGCATGCGATCCTCGAGTGCCGCGACCTCATCCACGTGCATGAATGCCGCACCCACCAGGATCTGATCTCCGGTGGAGCTGACCTCGAGCACGGGGCGCAGTGAGCCGGGGATGAACGCCCAGTCCGGTGCATCCGGATCGACGGCGGTGACGGTGCCGGTGAGCAGCACCGTGCGGCCGTCCCACAGCCGCTCGGTGCCGACCGGCCACGCCAGCTGCTCGGCGACCTCCGTCGTGAGCGCTACCTCCACTCTCACCGACGGATCGGTGACCTCCGGCAGGCGTCCGTCAGCCACGGCGATGCGGCTCTGAAATCCCACTTCGGACACGAGCGCGATCTTGTTGATAGGCACAGGGTCGGTGCGCGCAGGATCAGGATCGATCGAGAACTGCGGATCGATCGCCATCATCAGCCGCGGCTCGCCGAGCAGGGCGCGCAGCGGCGCCGGCTGCTGCCGGCCCGCCTCGCCGATGGTCGAGAGCGCCGACCCCCAGACACCTGCCTCCGGGTCGGAGGTCGCATCGAACGAGGGAAGTCCGGGTGCAGTCGCCGCGAGCCAGCGGCTGATCTGCGGAAGCGCGGTGGCCGCGTTCTGGATGGTCGCGGTGCGGCCCTGCTCGAGCACCAGCGGCGCGGCGACTCCCAGATACGACAGCCCGGCGATGACGATCACGAGGAACATCGACAGCGCCGGCGTCGTCGCCGCGCCACGCAGTGCGAGTCGAATCGAGGAGATCATGAGCCGACCCCCAGCACGATGGGCAGCATGGAGCCAGCGACCGCGGCTCCCAAGATCGCGCCCGTGACCACCGCGTACAGCGCGATGCCCATGTTCTCGCCCATCCGCATCGCACGGTGCGCGGATGGCACGAGTCCGAGCGCCCGCAGCACCAGCGCCTCGTCACGTCGGGCGCGCGCGGTGGCGGAAGTCGCCGCTACGAACCCGATCGCGCCGAGCAGAGCCGCGACGAGAGCACCGGCGGTGAGCATCCTCTGCGCAAGAGAGGTGACCGGGGCGGCACTGACCTGCGCTGCGGTGAGGATGCGCACCGGTTGGACGGCCTGCGCGCGGAGCAGTTCCGCGACGCGCGGCGGGTCGTCGCTGCTCAGCCAGAGCTCGTTCGCCGGCCTCTCGAGCCCCAGTCGCTCGAGCGCGGTCGGCTCGGTGGCGACGCCGAGGCCGGAGCCGACGCCTGGCAGCGAGTCGACGACACCGGCCACCACGATCGACACCGGCTGATTGATCGAGCGGATGCGGGCGGTGAACGTCGTGCCCTGCTCGGCCCCGAGCCGGTCGGCGAGACTCGCGGTGATCTGCGCCGGAAGGGTCTCGCCGGAGGAGGCCGGCAACGGCGCGGTGAGACCGACGGCCGCCTCGGGCCCGGCCACGAGGGTGGCGGTGTCGGAACCGACGGTGAGCGGTGTGTAGAGGACGTCTGACGCCGAACTCACGCCGTTCCACTTCTCGGCCTCCGTCGCCGAGATGGCCAGTTCGTCGGCCGAGATCAGACGGACGTCTTCGCCGAGCATCGCACGAGTCGTTCGCTGCTCTGCGGCGTCGGAGGCGAAGGGAGCCATCGCGGCGAGAGCCGCGGCAGCCGCCGCCAGCGAAAGACAGAGGATCGCGACGGCGACGGTGTTCATGCGCCTGGCCAGCTGACGCAGAGGCAGGATCGGTGTGATGCCTCTTGAGCCGCGCAGCAGCCGCTCGCTCAGGGCAGCCAGCGGCCCGGCCGCGAGCGGGGCGAGCACGCACGCGGCGATGAGCAGCAGAGTCGGCGCGGCGGCCGCCAGGGGCTCGGTCGTGCCGTCTGGGCGCACCACGGTGCGGGTCGTGAACAGCTGCCAGCCGGCGAGTGCGCCAAGCGCGATCGCGACGCCGGCCGGCAGCAGCAGGGCGGTCAGCGACCGGAGGCCGGCGTCGCTGCGCTGTGCGTCTGGCCGCACCGCGTCGGCGCGCCGGGCGCTGCGCACCGTGAGCAGTGCGGCCATCAGCGCCGCGGCCACGACGGCACCGCCGGCGAGGAGCACCACCTCTGAGGACAGCCCGATGAGCATCGCGAGCGCGACGATCGCGATCGCCGCGCCTGTGAGAGCGAAGACCGCGGTCTCTCCCGCCGCGGAGAGCGCGAGCCGACGCGCGGATGCGCCGCGAGCGCGAAGCAGTCCGAGCTCGTCCGCTCGTGCGGTCGAGAGCGACGAGAGCACGATGCCGAGCACGAGCGCCCCGAGCAGCGCGATGATCAGCTGAGGTGCGATCAACAGGCCGCGTGTGGCGGCGACGGCGGCGGACTGTCTGTCGAGCGTCTGGGCGAGCGTGCCCGCCACCTGTGTGTTCTGCGCCCTGCCCGGGTCGACCTTCTCGGGCAGCGCGTCGAGCCGGGCGACACCGCGCTGCAGACCGGAGAGCGATGCGAGATCCACGCGAGCCGGCGTGATCTCCCAGCTCACGGTGGGCGAGTCGGCCTGCGCGGCGAGGGTGTCGGCGGCGGCGACCGCCGGTCCGATCACGCCGTCGCTCTGGCCTGACACCACGGACGGATCGCCATGCCAGGCGACGCCGGCGGGATCGTGTGCACGCCAGGTCCCGACGACCTCGAGCACAGGGCGATCGCGGGCCGGTGGTACAGGCTCGCCCCCGGGTGTGCCGACGGTCAGTCGGTCGCCCGCGCCGACGCCGAGGAGTTGCGCCGCGGCATCGGGAAGCGCGATCTCGCCGGGATGCTGCGGCCACTCCCCCGAGGTGATCTCAGCCAGCTCGGGGATGCGGTCATCGGCCATAACGCGGAGCTTCGAAGCGCCGCTGTCCGGAGCAGTGATCGAGACCTCGAGCGAGACCTGCCTGGCGATGGTGATCGGAGCGTCCTCGAACGCCGGGTCGATGGCATCCCGCACCTTCTCGTCCTGCGCGGCAGCCTCGTCGGCTTCGGTCGCGACGACGCGAACGCTTCGGGCGGCGGGTTCGGCGTCGCGGAGAATCTCAGCGGTGCCACGAGTCAGCAGCCGGTCGGCGGTGATGGCGATGCCGCCCACACCGGCGACCACGACGGCGACGACGAAAGCGAGAAGCGCCAGCCGGCCGATATGCTCGCCGGCCCGCCGTATTGCAGACGTCATCGCTTCCCATCCGGTGCGCTCCCCCTTGCGCGCACACACTGTCTCTCATCCTGGCGCGCATGGTTGTGTTCGCGCAACCATGCGCGAAGGAAGCGGTGGGTGGGTCGATCAGGCGTCGATATGCGCGAGCAGATCCTTCAGGGCTCTCTCGATCGACGTGTGGTCGTACTGCCCTGCTCTGCTCTCTGCCGAGATCACGCCGCATCGGTGCAGGCGGTGGAAGTCGCCGTAGGGAAAGCTGTACCGGCCCTTCGTGCCCGGGGTGGCGCTGGTGTCCTCGCCGAGATGCCAGAGGGCGAACTCGTCCATGCCGTGCTTCTCGATGAAGGCGTTCTCGTCGTCAGTGCTGGGGGCGTGCTCGCTCCAGTCGTCGCGCTCGTCGCGGACGACATGGCCCTTGCGCAGCAGGCTGCGCGCGTGCTCGAGGGCCTTCTTGTTCAGCTGAGTCGGCATGGTGTTCTCCTCTTCGCTCGTGTGCTGTTTCAGACTGCGACGACGGCGGCAGCGGGCGAAGGGACTGGTGGCCTGGTTGATCGGATGCTAGATGTATGAGGCCAGGAGGTTGTTGACGCGTGATGGTCTCGCGGATTCCCATCTCGGCGGCGACATGCGCGAGGGGTCGAGACCGGCAACGCTCAATGAGTCGGCGACGACCTTCGACTGTCAAGGGCGAGTCAGCGTGCGTCACTCGACCACTTCGTTCTCGACGGGTGCGATCAGCCGAAGAAGGGGAATGGTTAGCAGCAGTGCCGCTGCGGTCGTGGTGACGGCCACCCAAACGGGCCCGAGCGCGCCGGGCATCACGCCGAGCGCGGCAGCGGCAATCACGGGACCGACTGCTGCGCCCACGTTGAGTGCCGCGGTCGCATACGAGCCCGCCATGGTGGGCGCACCCGCCGCCGCATACAGCACTCGCGTGATCAGCGTGCTCCCGACAGCGAACCCCAACACACCCTGAGCGAAAACGAGCCCGAGCAGGGCAACGGGGTTCGTCGCGAAGAGCGTCAACGCGACCCACCCGAGCGCAAGAACGCTTCCACCGGCCACGATG
Organism: Microbacterium esteraromaticum; assembly: GCF_016907315.1. Lineage (NCBI taxonomy): Bacteria > Bacillati > Actinomycetota > Actinomycetes > Micrococcales > Microbacteriaceae > Microbacterium > Microbacterium esteraromaticum. Next base: position 3,177,465 of record NZ_JAFBBS010000001.1, on the reverse strand, counting down.
ACGATTCGAGGTCGGGCATCCGAGAGCCGTCCCGCAACAGTGACGCCGATGAAGGAACCGACGCCGAAGAGCACAAGGGCCACCGAGACCCACCACTGGCTCAGGCCGGCGGTATCCGTGACGATCGGCGCAAGGAAGGTCAGCGTCGCGAAGGTGCCGGCATTCACCAGGGCAGCCACCATCATCGTCAGAACGAGGCGCGGGGAGGCAAGCTGCGCCAACTCCATCCGCAGTGACAGCGCGGAGGAATCCTCACTTGACGGGTCGTCAGCTTGATTGGTGAGGCCCGCAGCAATACCGATCGCAGCGGGGACGCAGAGTAGAGCGATCGCCCAGAAGGTCGACTGCCAGCCAAGTGCCGTACCGAGTAGAGCACCCGCGGGGACGCCGGCGACGGTTGCGACGGTGGTACCCGCCAGCAGAATCGCCACGGCCCGACCTTTGGCGTCGGGTGCCACGAGTTTCGTCGCCGCACCCAGCGCAACCGCCAAGAAGCCTGCATTGACAATCGCGGCGATCACACGCGTGATGAACAGAACAGTGAAGCCATGCGTCAGCGCCCCGACGACATGTGCCGCCGCGAATACGATCACGCAACCCAGGAGTGTCGATTTCACGGGGAGGTGACGGGCGAGCGCGGCCATCGCAGGTGCGCCGATCACCATGCCTGCGGCGAACGCCGATGTCAGGAGACCAGCAGTCCCCAGGGAAACGCCGAAATATGTGGAGATGTCGGGCACGAGGCCGGCGAGCATGAACTCGGAAGTACCCATGGCGAATACCACCAGGGCAAGAAGATAGAGAGCGAAAGGCATCGAGGTGACTCCGAAGCGAGAGTACGAACAGGAGAACGTCTCGTCACCACGGTCAGCACCCAAAGGACACCCGAATGCCGTGCCGCGCACAGCGCAGGGCAGCAGAGAGCCGAGGGCTCAGCGAAGGTGAGGGGCTGACGGCGTGACCGAAAGCCCCTGAGTGTCCGATTCAGGGCTCGACATGCGTCCCAATCTACCGGCCTATGCAGCTACCCCCAAGAAACGTCAACAACCTCATGGCCAGCAGCAGCTAGAGACCCGATCCGATCCGATCCGGAGGCGCCTCCGAACAACTCAGCGAACCGGACGCCATGGCTGAGCTGAGGAGAAGAGAACGATGACCGAGCGGAATAGACGAGGTGCATTCATCTTCTTCGCCGCTGTCGCGGGAGTGATCAGTGCGCTGGTGTTCCTTGCGGCTGCGGAGCTGTCGGCGCTGCTGCTGGCGAGGGATTCGAGTCCGCTCCTGGCGGTGGGCTCGTTCGTCATCGACGTCGTCCCGCAGCCGCTCAAGGAGTTCGCGATCTCGACGTTCGGGGAGTTCGACAAAGTCGCGCTGCTGCTCGGGCTCGGGCTGGCGGTGGTGATCGCGTCAGCGGGAGCGGGCATGCTGCAGCTCTTCCGTCCGCCGATCGGCGTGATCATGCTCGGCATCGCCGGAGCGGCGTGCGTAGCCGCGACCACCACCCGTGCCGGCGCCACGCCCCTCGCTTTCCTTCCCTCGGTGATCGGCGCAGTCGCGGGGGCTGTGGTGCTCGTCCTTCTCTGCCGCCGGCTCGTGGTCTGGCGACGCGCGGCCTCCGTGCCGTCGGACGCAGTCGAATCCGGCGCTGTCAGGGCCGGCGACGCCGTGGTCATCGACCGGCGCCGGTTCTTCGCCCTCGCCGGCATTGCGGGCGCATCAGCTCTGATCGTCGGCATCACCGCACGGGCGGTGAATGCTGCCACGTCATCCGTTGCTGCGATCCGCAAGGGGCTGCGCCTGCCGGCAGCCCGCACGTCGGTGACGATCCCCGAGGGAGCCGAACTCGACATCCCGGGCATCTCGCCGCTGTTCACCCCCAATGCAGACTTCTACCGGGTGGACACGGCGCTCACCGTGCCGACGGTCGATCCCGCGACCTGGCGGCTGGTGATCGACGGCATGGTCGATCAGCGGATCGAGCTCACCTTCGACGAGCTGGTGGCGATGGGGCTGGACGAGTACGCGATCACCCTCACCTGCGTCTCCAACTTCGTCGGCGGCGATCTGGTCGGAAACGCGATGTGGCTCGGAGTGCCGATTCGGGACGTGCTGCGGCTGGCCGGCCCGCACGACGACGCCGACATGGTGCTGTCCCGGAGCGTCGACGGGTACACCGCGAGCACTCCGCTGTCGGCCCTCACCGACGATGGGCTCGACGCGATCCTCGCTGTCGGGATGAACGGCGAGCCGCTCCCGCTCGATCACGGGTTCCCCGTCCGCATGGTGGTGCCTGGTCTGTACGGATACGTGTCGGCTACGAAATGGGTGACCGAGCTCACCGTCACCACGTTCGAGAAGGACGAGGCGTACTGGACACCGCGCGGCTACAGCGCGGAGGCGCGGATCAAGTTCTCATCTCGCATCGACACCCCGAAGATCGGAAAGACAGTCGAGGCCGGCCGGATCCCGATCGCGGGGGTGGCATGGGCGCAGACGGTGGGCATCGAAGCCGTCGAGGTGCGCATCGACGACGGCGAGTGGCAGAGCGCGAATCTGTCGACGCCGATCAACGCCGACACCTGGGTGCAGTGGGTTCTGGAATGGGATGCCGAACCCGGCAACCACTACGTCTCTGTGCGCGCGATCAACAAGAACGGCGACATGCAGGTCGAAGAGGCCGCACCCATCGCGCCTGACGGCTCGACCGGCTGGCAGCGGTCTTTGATCGCTGTGGAGTGATGTCTGCAGCACAGAAAACCCCCGCCTGGGCGGGGGTTTTCTCTGCTGGGTTACCTGGACTCGAACCAAGAGCAACTGAAATAGGAGACGACCGCCTGAGGGGACTGCGACTCTTAGTGCACAAAAGCACTATCTGCGCCTGTTCAACGACGACCCCACCGGCGACATGGACCGCCTCGCAGCAGTCGCGAGCCTGGCCCCGCTCGCACGCGGGCTGATCCGACCCTTAAACCCTCAATTCCGTCACATGATCGGTGCAGCGCCAAGGAACAGGGAACGGAGTGAGCAGGGCCCCGTTCTCGTACTGCGGAGCGATGAGTTCCTGGAAGTCGTATGCCTCCTTCTCGTCGTCGAAGACTCCGAGAATGTTGTTGTCCGGTCCACTGTCGTGGTACACGATCCACACCTGCTTCATGTTGAGCAGGCTACCCCCGGCACATCATGCCCACCACTGAGCGCGCCGCCTGGTACGGTCTGCCGTGATCCACGACTAGCGGATAGACACCGGAGGATCACATGAAACGCCTGAAATCATCTTTGATCACACTCGCGCTTATAGCAGGAGCATTCGCCTTGCCCGGTGCGGCATCCGCGGCGCAGACTCCGCCACCCGCAGACGAGTTGGACTTCACGTCGCCGTTCCCAGCCACCATGACCAACGACGAGATGGCCTCGATCTCGAGCGAAGATGATGGGGTGGTTGATCTCGACTTCACCTCGGATGGTGGACAGTCGCCCGATGCGAGTGACCTGAACTCACGATCAGTGCCTATTGGCGTTTCAGCCGAGCGATGCTATATCTCACCGGGAAGAATGTGGGTACGGAAGTCTGGCACTGGTTACAAGTACGGCACCGTTGGTCGAAGCCAGCACTCACGGGTTGCACCCCGGGTGTCACGAAGACCGGAATGACCAACGAGGTGTGGATGCACAACGGCTGGATCTGGTTCCGCGCAGCAGGACCTTTCGTGAGCCAGGGGTCCGGTAACTACCAGACGACGAAGGTCCAGTACGTATGCAAGGGCAATGGCGTGTACCCGTTCAAAGTTCTCACGTTCGCCCTGGGGAACCAATAGCCGGGGACAGACAGGCACCGCACGCGATTCGACTGGCGAGTACAAGTTCGCCTGCGGCTGAATTCCACCCGGGGTCGAGCCCGCCCGTCACCTACATCGAGCAGGCTCGTCCACCAATACATCGTCTGGGCCCCGTCCCATGGAGTTGTCGCGGCGGATCGGCGATGGCATACCTCGCAAAACAGAGGCCCGACTGATTCGTCTAGAAGCGGAAGTCCGGGCCCATCTGCTGGCTGGCCTTATCCGTCTCTGATCAATGCCTACGGCTCCCGACGTTGCCCCGGATAGCTTGGCGAACTGCGGGTGAGGTGAACGCGAGTCGGTACCCGCCGGCCGCGAGGATGCAACAGCATGCCTCGTTTGCACCGACGCACCACCGCCCCAGAGGAGCGCATCATTGCTGAGTACGACCATTACGCGAGCGCATGCGTCCCGGCGGGCATCCCGATTTGCACCGGAGCCTCCTGCCTCATGCTCGTGGTGAATGCCACGACAACGAACTGGTGTGCACCGCACTGCGGACACTCGCCTTTCGCGTATGCGCGATCCTCGTGCTTCTGAAAGCTTGAGCAGCGGAAATGGTGAACACGTCCTCGAACGGAGTTCCCATGTCTGCATCATGGCCGAGCGGTCGGACATCCCGTGATCCACGGAGGAGTTTCGAAGGGGAATGCGCCGCCGACGCCGGAAACGACAGAGGCCCGGAGCTTCCGTTTTGCTGCGGAATTCCGGGCCTAATCTGTCTGCTGGGGTACCTGGACTCGAACCAAGAACAACTGAACCAGAATCAGCCGTGTTGCCAATTACACCATACCCCAAGGGCGAAACCGGAGCCTCGCACCGAGAGTCAAGCTTACCCGAGCGGCGCGCAGATGGCGAATCGGCGCGGGCTGCCCGGGCGTGGCGCGCTCGCGCCGCTCACAGCTCCCCCATACGGGCGGGCTTCGTCCATCGCAGGAAGACCGTCGAGCGCGTGATGCGGGCGAGGTCGGCCAGCAGCGAGCCGACCTTGGTGCCGATGCACAGGCTGAGGAACATCATCGGCGCCGACGCCAGCGCCTGCGCATCGAAGCTCGCCAGCGCGACGAGCCCGATCGTGCCCGGCACGAGCAGCAGGAATGCCGGCTGGAACGACACGGTGGCAGGCACCGCGAGCGTCACGCGCTCGAGCACGCGAGCGGCGACGAACAGCACGGCTGCGGCGACACCGGTCGCGACCACGCTGCCGACCTGCGGGCTGAAGAACGCCAGCACCGCGTAGGTTCCGGTCATCGCCGCGATGCAGACGACGGTCAGCCTGAAGCCCGATCCGAATGCCAGGCCGATGCCGATCGCGAGCACGACGACCGCAAGCCAGGCCGTCCACTGCGGTGGAAGCGCATCCCAGCCGCCGCTCTCGGTCGAGAGGTGCACCGTCTCGCCGACGAGCGCGGCAGACGACGAGTCGACGCGCAGACCGGTGAGCGCGGCACCCGAATACAGGCCGGCGGCCATGAACGCCAGCATGATCAGCCCGTACATCAGCCGCGACGCACCCGTCACGATGTCTGTCGAGGTCAGTTCGAGCAGGGCGTTCGTGATCAGCGCACCCGGTACGAGGATCGCCACGGGCGCACACACCGCGAACAGCGGCACGGGCCCGAGATCCAGCGCGTTCGCCACGACGCCGACCAGCAGAGTCGAAACGAATGACGACACGAAGGGAGCCACCGCAGCAGCCGCTCGAACCCGCATCATGAGGATCGTGAGGCCGCCCACCAGCAGACCGACGATCAGCGCGAGCACCGCCGCCCACCACGGGCAGCGGAACAGCACCGCGAGCGCCGCGGAGAGCAGCCCGCAGCCGATCACACTCTGAGCTCCGGGGATCCGGCGCGGGGTCGCGCGGATCGCCCGCATCCGCACCGGTGCCGCGGCAAGCGGAAGACCGCCGGTCTCGAGATCACGCACCAGCCGGCTGGCACGCGCCGACTGGCGGAAGGTCAGCGCCTCCCCCTTCCCGATCACCGTGGTGGTCGCCGACGCCGATCCGGGTCTGCTCACCATCACCATCTCGGGAAGGATCGCGAACTCGAGCCTGGTCTCCGGTGCCGCTCGACGACTCACCTGCTCGAGCGAGCCGCGCACATCGGTGACCGAGGTGCCGCATTCGAGCAGCAGGACTCCGAGCTCGCCGAGGATCACATCCGTCTCGGCGGCCGGCATCAGGGCATCCGGCGCCTGCCGGCTCACGCCACGAGTTCAGCCAGCGCGCGCAGTCGCCGCAGCGACTCGTCCTTGCCCAGCAGCTCCATCGACTCGAACAGCGGCGGCGACACGCGACGACCGGTCAGCGCGACGCGCGGCGGACCGTATGCGATGCGCGGCTTGAGGCCCAGCTCGTCGACGAGCTTCGCGGACAGCGCCCCCTGGATGGCATCCGGAGTGAACTGCTCCACGGGCTCGAGAGCCGCGACGCATGCCTCGAGCACCTCGGAGGCGTTGGCCGGCAGCCCCTTGAGCGCATCGGCCTCGTACGAGATGTTGTCGGTGAACAGGAAGCCGAGCATGCCGGCCGATTCGCCCAGCAGCTGCATGCGCTCCTGCACGAGCGGGGCTGCGCGGAAGGCGAGGACGATCTGCTCGTGCGTCGGCTCGCCGCCGAAGACATCAGCGGCGGCGAGATACGGCAGCATCCGCTCGGCGAAGTCCTTCTCATCCAGCATGCGGATGTGGTCGCCGTTGATCGACTCGGCCTTCTTCTGGTCGAAGCGGGCGGGGTTCGGGTTGACGTCGGCGATGTCGAAGGCGGCGATGAACTCGTCGAGCGAGAACACGTCGCGGTCGGCGGCGATCGACCAGCCGAGCAGCGCGAGGTAGTTGAGCAGGCCCTCGTGGATGAAGCCGCGCTCGCGGTGCAGGAACAGGTCTGCCTGCGGGTCGCGCTTCGACAGCTTCTTGTTGCCGGTCTCGCCCAGCACCAGCGGCATGTGCGCGAAGCGCGGCACGAACGTGGTCACGCCAGCGTCGATGAGCGCGTCGTACAGCGCGAGCTGGCGAGCCGTCGACGGCATGAGGTCCTCGCCGCGAAGCACGTGCGTGATGCCCATCAGAGCGTCGTCGACCGGGTTCACGAAGGTGTACAGCGGCACGCCGTTGGGTCGCACGACGACGAAGTCGGGGAACGAACCGGCCGGGAAGGTCACCTCGCCGCGGATCAGGTCGACATAGGTGAGGTCCTCGTCTGGCACGCGCAGACGCAGCGCGGGCTGACGGCCCTCGGCGCGGAAGGCGGCCTTCTGCTCGTCGGTGAGGTCGCGATCGAAGTTGTCGTAGCCGAGCTGCTTGGCACGACCGGCTGCCTCGTTGCGAGCGTCGATCTCTTCGGCGGTCGAGTAGCTCTCGTAGAGCGCACCCGTCGCCATGAGCTTCTCGATCACGCCGCGGTAGATGTCGTGACGCTCGGACTGGCGGTACGGCGCGTGCGGGCCACCCACCTCGACGCCCTCGTCCCAGTCGATCTTCATCCAGGTGAGTGCGTCGACGAGCTGGCGGAAGCTCTCTTCGCTGTCTCGCGCTGCATCGGTGTCTTCGATGCGAAACACGAGCTTGCCGCCGTTGTGCCGGGCGTACGCCCAGTTGTACAGCGCCGTGCGCACCATGCCGACATGGGGCAGGCCGGTCGGCGAGGGGCAGAAGCGCACGCGGACGTCGGATCCGGTGGCGGTGGTGGTGAGGGGGTGCACAGTAGCCATATCCCCTCGATTCTACCGGGGCCGGATGCTGGACTCCGGCCCCGCCGTTCCGGCTCAGCCGAGCCGGTCGACGGCGATCGCGGCGGTCTGCGTCATCGGCATCCGGCCGTCGTCAGCGCGCTCGACGACGAGAGCGTCGAAGGCAGAACGAAAGCGCTCGCGGTCGGCATCCGGAAGCGTCAGATAGAACGCGCCCGCTCCCGCGACTCCCCCGGCGACCGAGCGCCACAGCGCCTCAGGATCCGCGTGCCACGTCCACGACAGCTCGGTGACCTCGGCATGCCAGCCGGCGTCGGCCAGCATTCGTCCGAACCCGTCGGCGGTGCGCTCGAAGTCCTTGTCCACTGGTAGTCGGCGGGCGGGTGCCGGGGTCAGGCCCGCGCCCGCGATCACGTCGCCCCACAGCGCCGTGGGCGATGCCGACCAGGTCGTGGCGATCACGAGGCCGCGCGCCACGCGTCGCAGCTCTGCGGCGGCGACCCGAGGATCGGGCACGTGGTTCAGCACGAAGTTCGCCGTCACGACATCGAATGAATCGTCGTGCAGGGAGAGATGCGGCAGTCCGTCGTCGATGAGTCGGAGCTGCGGATGCCGGGCATGCGCCGCCTCGCGCATGCTGGGCTCCGGCTCGACCGCGGTGACGTGCCATTCGGCCTCGAGCCACTGGGCGGCGAGCGTGCCGTCACCCGCGCCGACGTCGAGAAGCGTGCGCCCTCGCGCTGGGCCGGCGATCTCGCGCATCCTCTCGCCAGTGCCCGCGCACAGCGCGGCATACGACGCGGCGAAGGCCTCGCCGGTGCCCGCCCAGCTCACGAGCTCTCGCGGATGCGCCCGAAGGGCGACAGCGCGGTGATCGCCACCACGAGCACGAGTGCGACGGTCGCGAGACCGCCGTATCCGAACTCGGTGAGCACGATTCCGGCGCCCGCGGCGCCGACCGCTGCGGTCAGGCTCATCAGCGAGTCGCTGACCCCCTGCCGACGCGGGCGCATCAGGACGGTGGACGATTCGGTCAGCAGAGCCGCCCCGGCGACCGTAGCGGCGCTCCAGCCGAGACCGAGCAGGATCAGGGCGACCATGACTCCGGCGGGGTGGTCGCCGGCGATGATCGCCGTCAGCAGCGAGGCGGTGAGCACGGCCTGGCCGAGCAGCACGACCCGGATGCGGCCCCATCGGTCCGCCAGCACTCCGAAGAGCGGAGACAGGCCGTACATGCCCGCCACGTGGAGCGCGATAGTGACTCCGACGAGCACCGTGACCTCGTGCGTGGAACCGTGTCCGCCGCCGTGGGCCATGTGCTTGAGATGGATCGGCGTCATCGCCATCACCGAGGCCATCACAGCGTGCGATCCCGAGACGGCGAAGATCGCGTATCTCGCGACGACGGGCCGGTCGACGTCGGCACCGAGAACCGCTCTCTTCGCCGAAGATCCGGCCAGACTGATCGCGGTCAGCAGCGGATCGGGGCGCAGCGCGATCAGGTACAGCGCGAGCGCTGCCGCCTGCGCGATGAGCGAGAACAGGTAGGAGCCGGTGAGCGGAGGCATCCCGATCACCGCTCCGACCTCTTCGCCGAGCGGCAGCAGCAGCGGACCCGTCACACCGCCGACGGTCGTCGACCACACGACGATCGACAGATCGCGGCCCCGATGCTCGGGTGCGGCGAGGTCGGTCGCGGCGAAGCGGGACTGCAGGTTGCCCGCATTGCCCATGCCGATCATGATGATGCCGACCAGCAGCAGCGGGAAGAATCGCACCGCGGCCGAGGTGATCACGATGCCGATGCCGATCAGCGCGAGCAGATTGCCCGCAGTCAGTGACATGCGGCGACCGCGGCGCGCGGCGAAGCGCGCCAGCGGGATCGCGAAGGCCGCCGCTCCCAGCGTGACCGACGCGGTCGCCAGACCCGAGAGGGCGTCATCGCCGGACAGATCGGCGGCCAGCAGGGCGCCGAGCGACACGGTCGCCCCGAACGCGATGCCGCCGAGCACCTGACCTGCCGCCAGCACACCCACGGTGCGCCGCTGGACGGAGCGCAGATCACCCAACCCAGTCAACGCGCTCACGCGGCGGGTGCCGCGTCGCGCACGGTGTTGCGGAGCACGCCGATGCCGCTGATCTCGATCTCCACGGTGTCGCCCGCGACGATCTCTCCCACACCGGCAGGGGTGCCGGTCATGATGACGTCACCGGGCAGCAGGGTGAAAGCCGCCGACGCGTAGGCGATGATGTCGGCGACGGAGTGGATCATGTCGGTCAGCGGCGCCTGCTGACGCACGTCGCCGTTCACGCGCGTCTCGAGGCGCGCGGCTGCCGCATCGAACTCGGTCTCGATGGTCGGGCCGAGCGGGCAGAATGTGTCGAAGCCCTTGCCGCGGGTCCACTGCCCGTCCTTGCGCTGCAGGTCGCGCGCGGTCACGTCGTTGCCGATCGTGTAACCGAAGACGTAGTCGAGCGCGTTCTCTGCGCTGACGTTCTTGGCGATGCGGCCGATGACGGCGACGAGCTCGCCCTCGAACTCGGTGCGCTCGGAGATCGTCGGGCGGACGATGCTGTCGCCGGGGCCGATGACCGAGGTGTTCGGCTTCAGGAAGAGCAGCGGCTCCTCAGGAGCCACATTGCCGAACTCGGCGGCGTGGTCGTGGTAGTTGCGGCCGACGCAGACCACCTTCGAGCGAGGGATCACCGGCGCGAGCAGCGCGACGTCGGCGACCGGCACACGCTCCCCCGTCGGCTCGTAGCCGGCGAACATCGGATCTCCGTCGAGCACGACGATGTCGGTGTCGTCGAGGATGCCGTACCGGATGCCGTCGTTATGGCTGAAACGCGCGATCTTCACCCCGCCAGCCTATCCCTGACGGCAGAGGCCCCGCCCGTCCTGCAGAAGGACGGGCGGGGCCTCGAAGCGGGACTCAGTCGACGCGCACCAGCCAGCCGTGCTTGTCCTCGCGGCGGCCGTATTGGATATCGGTCAGCTCTTCGCGCAGCGAGAGGGCGAGCTCACCGAGAGGCTGCTCGTCTTCGAAGTCGTCGGAGACCAGGGCCCCGATCGGTGTGACGACGGCCGCGGTGCCGCAGGCGAACACCTCGACGATGTCGCCGGATGCCACCCCCTGGCGCCACTCGTCGAGGGAGACGGCGCGACGCTCGACCGTGAGACCGCGGTCTTCAGCGAGCTGCAGCAGCGAGTCGCGCGTGATGCCCTCGAGGATGCTGTCGGACTGCGGGGTCACGACGCGGCCGTCCTTGTAGACGAACACGATGTTCATTCCGCCGAGCTCTTCGACGTTGCCGTCCTGGTCGAGGAAGACGACCTGGTCGCAGCCCTGAGCGGCAGCCTCTGCCTGCGGCAGCAGGCTCGAGGCGTAATTGCCGCCCGTCTTCGCCGCTCCCGTGCCGCCCTTGCCTGCTCGCGCGTAGGTCTTCGACAGCCGGATGCGCACGGGCTTGACGCCGCCCGTGAAGTAGGCGCCGGCCGGCGAGGCGATGAGGTAGTAGGCGACCTTCTTCGCCGCGCGCACCCCGAGGAACGCCTCCTTGGCGAACATGAAGGGACGCAGGTACAGGCTCTGATCGGCTCCCGAGGGCACCCAGGCACCGTCGACCGCGATCAGTTCGCGAATCGACTGGATGAAGTACTCGGTCGGCAGTTCGGGCAGCGCCATGCGGCGAGCACTGCGACGCAGGCGCTCGGCGTTGCGGTCGGGCCGGAAGGTGTATACCCCGCCGTCGGCGTGCCGGTACGCCTTGATGCCCTCGAAGATCTCCTGCCCGTAGTGCAGCACGGCGGCGGCCGGGTCGAGCGAGATCGGTCCGTACGGCTGGACGCGCGGGCGATGCCAGCCGCCCTTCTCGGACCAGCAGATGTCGACCATGTGGTCGGTGAAGTTCGTGCCGAAGCCGGGGTTCTGCAGGATCTCCTCGCGCTGGGCGGGGCTCTTGGCTGCGAGGTTCTTCGTCACGGCGAACGTGAGCTCAGCGGTGTCGGAGCTGGCCGTGGTGGCGGTATCGGTCATGTCTGTCCTCTGTCGGATGCGGCGTCGATGCGCGTGTTCTCAGATTACGCCTGCAGTCGGGCGATGATCGCGTCGCCCGTCTCGGCGGTGGTGCGGGCGCCGTCGCGGCTCGCGATGTCGGCTTCGACCGCCTGCTGCACCCGCGCGGATTCATCGTGGAGGCCGAGGTGGTCGAGAAGAAGGGCTACCGACAGGATCGCTGCGGTCGGATCGGCCTTCTGCTGGCCTGCGATGTCTGGAGCCGAGCCGTGCACGGGCTCGAACATCGAGGGGAAGGCGCCGTCGGGGTTGATGTTGCCCGAAGCGGCCAGGCCGATGCCGCCGGTGACGGCGCCGGCGAGGTCGGTGAGGATGTCGCCGAAGAGGTTGTCGGTGACGATCACGTCGAATCGTGCCGGGTCGGTCACGAGGAAGATGGTGGCCGCGTCGACGTGCAGGTAGTCGACGGCGACATCGGGATGCTCGGAGGAGACCTCGTCGACGATGCGCTTCCAGATCGCACCCGCGTGCACGAGCACATTGGTCTTGTGCACCAGGGTGAGCTTCTTGCGTCGACGTTCGGCGAGGCCGAAGGCATAGCGGACGACGCGCTCCACGCCGAAGGCCGTGTTGACGCTCGTCTCGTTGGCTACCTCGTGGGGGGTGCCCTTGCGGATCGCGCCGCCGTTGCCGACATACGGCCCCTCGGTCCCTTCGCGGACGACGACGAAGTCGATCTCACCGGGGTTCGCAAGAGGGCCGGAGGCGCCGGGGAACAGCTTCGAGGGACGGAGGTTCACATAGTGGTCGAGCTCGAAGCGCAGCTTGAGCAGCAGGCCGCGCTCGATGTTGGCGTCCTTCAGCCGCTCGTCACCCGGAGTTCCACCGACCGCGCCGAGCAGGATCGCGTCGTGCGAGCGGATGGCCGCGAGGTCGTCATCCGTGAGCGTGTCGCCGGTCTCGAGGTAGCGGCCGGCGCCGAGCGAGAACCGCGTCTTCTCGAACGTCACGTCGCCGCCCGCGGTGACCGCGTCGAGCACGCGCTCCGCCTCGGCGACGACCTCTCGTCCGATTCCGTCACCGGGGATGACGGCCAGCTTCACGACGCGCGACATGAGTCTCCTTGCAGCCCTGCTCGTCCGCCACGCGGGTCGCCGCGGACACTGCCTCCAGCGTAGCGGCGCACCGGCGCACGGCACGCCGGATGTCAGCGGCTGGGGCGCAGGGTCGTCGCCGCGACGACGATCGCGGATGCCACGAGCAGAGCCCCGATCAGCGAGGTCGTCACGATGCCTGAATCGAACGCGTGGGTCGCCGCCTGCCACAGCGCATCCGCCTGCGCGGCCGGAAGCTCCTGGGCGGCGGCGTACGCGCCGGCGAGCGTCTCGCGCGCCTGAGCCGCCGGTGCGTCTGCGACGCCGTCCGGGATGGTCAGAGCACCGCGGTAGAACGCCGTGATGATGCCCCCGAGCACGGCGGTGCCGAGAACGGCGCCCAGCTCATAGGCGGTCTCCGACACGGCGCTCGCCGCTCCGGCCTTCTCGGCCGGGGCATGCGCGAGAATCAGCTCGTTCGAGATGGTCTCCGCCGCGCCGATGCCGATGCCGAGGATGACGAAGGCCAGGACCAGCCAGGCCACGCTGTTCGACTGCGCGGTCATGGCGACCACCAGGTACCCTCCGACCGACAGCAGCAGTCCTGCAGGCACGACGATGTGGGGTGGCACGCGGCGCGAGATCGGCACGACGCTGAGGCCTGCGATGATCATCGCCGCCATGCCGGGGATCAGGGCGAAGCCCGCGACCATCGGCGAGAGCCCGAGCACGAGCTGCAGCTGCTGCGGCACGAAGTAGAGGAACCCGACGAGCGCGATCACGCTGAGCAGGTTCACGAGGATGGCCCCGCTGAATCCGCCGCGGCGGAACAGGCTCATGTCGAGCATGGGTGTCTCGGCGCGCAGCTGGCGGCGCACGAACAGCCACCCCATGGTGACGCCGAGGACCACGAGACCGGCCGCCGCGGGCGTCGGGCCGTCGACGGCGAACGACTTGATCGCGTAGACGATGGGCAGCATGGCCGCCATCGAGAGCAGGATGCCGATCGGGTCGATCCGGCCTGGGTTGGGATCGCGGCTCTCGGGCAGCAGCCAGTACCCGCCGATGAGAAGCGGGACGAGCATGGGTACGGCGATGAGGAAGACCGAACCCCACGCGAAGTGCTCGAGCAGGAATCCGCCGACGACGGGTCCGAGCGCCGACCCCGCAGAGAACCCGGATGCCCAGATCGCGATGGCGAGTCGACGCTGGTCACGGTTCGGGAAGATCGACCGCAGCAGCGACAGCGTGGACGGCATCAGCATCGCCCCGAAGAAGCCGAGCGCCGCACGGGCGGCGATGAGCAGCCCCGCAGTCGGCGCGAAGGCCGCCAGCGCGGAGACCACCGCGAAACCCGTCGCGCCGATGAACAGCATCCGCCGACGGCCGAACCGGTCGCCCATCACCCCCATCGTGACCAGGAGGCCGGCGAGCACGAGCGAGTAGACATCGATCACCCAGAGCTGCTCTGCGCCGCTCGGGCGCAGCGCGAGCGAGATCTCCGGCAGTGCGAAGCTCAGCACGGTGTTGTCGACCGACACGAGCAGCACCGGCAGCATGAGCACAGCCAGCGCGGCCCACCCGCGGGCGCCGACGCGCGCACCGTCTTCCTGGGAGAGCCGGATCGGGGCTGTGATGGACATGACCGCACCTTTCGGGTTCAGGGGACGGCAGCGTTTCTAAACCGTCCGGCTGGTACAGTAACACAGAAGCCGACGATCAGGAGAAGCCGATGCCTCGTCCACCCCTGGCACGCGAACGCGTGCTCGACGCCTACCAGAGCATCCTCATCGCCGAGGGCGAGCGAGCGGCCACGCTCGAAGCCGTCGCGAGGGCGGCCGGGGTATCGAAGGGCGGACTGCTGTACCACTTCGCCTCGAAGGACGACTTGGCTAACGGCCTCACCGCACGGCTGAGCGCCCTGACCGACGACGACCTGGAACGCATGTCGGCTGCGGATGACGGACCCATCTCCTACTACGTGCGCACGTCGGTCATGGAGGATGACGCCCTCGATCGGGCCCTTATCGCGACGACGCGGCTCGCTCAGGGGGGCTCGGCGGCGGCGTCCGACGCACTGCGCGATGTCCGCACACGCTGGGCTGATGCGATCCGACCGCACGTGCGAGACGAGACCGCGCTGGACCTCGTCATGCTGCTCAGCGACGGCCTGTACTTCAACAACTCCCTCGCGGAGCCCGGCGAGGACCAGGGCGCGATGAGCGAGTTCGTGCCGACCGGTGCCGCGCTCGACAGGCTGGTCGCGCTGGTGGTGGATGCGACGACGCGGGCCCCGGAATGAACCGGAACCCGCGTCAGCGCGTGTGAGCGATCAGACCTCGGCGATCTCGATCTGACGGAACAGGTCGGCGTCGATCGCGACGCTGACGTCTTCGAGCAGCTCGTCCGAGACCGGCGAGTCGAGGGTGAGCACGCTGAGCGCCTGCGCGCCGGCGGCCTGACGGGCGATCTGCATGCCCGCGATGTTGATCCCGGCGTCGCCGAACTTCTGGCCGTACACGGCCACGATGCCGGGGCGGTCGGTGTAGAGCATCACGACGTGGTGCTTCTCGATCGGCAGCTCGATGGCGTGCTCGTTGATCGCCACGAGCTTCTCGATCTGCTTGGGCCCGGTGAGGGTGCCCGAGATCGCCAGCTGAGAACCATCGGAGAGAGCCCCGCGCAGCGTGATGACGTTGCGGTACTCCTCGCTGATGTCGTCCTGCACGAGCCGCACCGCGATACCGCGCTGCTCGGCCAGCAGCGGCGCGTTGACGTACGAGACCGTCTCGCTCACGATGTTCGTGAAGACGCCCTTGAGCGCGGCGAGCCGCAGCACGCTGACGTCGTAGTTGTTGAGCTCGCCGTGCACTTCGACGTCGAGGCTGGTGATCGGCGACTGTGCGAGAGCCGAGAAGATCTGGCCCAGCTTCTCGACCAGCGGGATGCCGGGACGCACGTACGGGTCGATGACGCCGCCCGCGACGTTGACCGCGTCAGGAACGAGGTCGCCGCCGAGCGCGAGGCGCACCGATCGCGCGACCGACACGCCCGCCTTCTCCTGTGCCTCGTCGGTGCTGGCACCGAGGTGCGGCGTGACGACGACGTTCGGCAGACCGAGCAGCGCCTGAGCCGTGCTGCCCTCGGCCGGGGGCTCGGAGGTGAAGACGTCGAGTCCGGCGCCGGCGATCTCACCCGCGACGAGTGCTTCGTGCAGATCGGCCTCGTCGATCAGGCCGCCGCGTGCGACATTCACGACGAACGCGGTGGGCTTCATCGCGGCGAACTGCTCGGCGGCGATCATGCCCGTCGTCTCGGGGGTCTTCGGCATGTGGATGGTGATGAAGTCGGACTCCGCGACCAGCTCGTCGAGGGTCACGAGCTGCACGCCCAGCTGCTGCGCCCGCGCGCTCGTGACGTAGGGGTCGTACGCGATGACCCGCATGTCGAACGCGTTGAGCCGCGCGGCGACGAGCGCGCCGATCCGACCGAGGCCGATGATGCCGACCGTCTTCTCGAAGAGCTCGGCCCCGGTGAACGAACTGCGCTTCCAGGCTCCGCTCGAGAGCGACGCGTGGGCGGCGGGGATGCGACGGGCGAGGCTGAGGATGTGTCCCACGGTGAGTTCGGCCGCGGAGACGATGTTCGACGTGGGCGCATTGACGACCATGACGCCGGCTGCGGTCGCGGCCTTGATGTCGACGTTGTCGAGCCCGACGCCGGCGCGGGCGACGACCTTCAGCTTCGGAGCGTGGGCGAGCGCCTCTGCGTCGATGCGCGTAGCCGAGCGGACGAGCACGGCATCGGCGTCGGCGAGGGCAGCGAACAGCGCCTCACGATCGGTTCCATCGACCTCGCGCACGTCGAAGTCGGGGCCGAGCGCCTCGATCGTCGCGGGCGAAAGCACCTCGGCGAGCAGGACGACGGGCTTGGTGGCGGTGTTGTTCGGCACAGAGATCCTTCGGGGCAGGACGAGCGGGAGTAAGCCGATGCGCCGCACGCCGTCGGGGCGCGATCGGGACACACTTTACCTCAGCGCCGTCGAGGGCCCCGACCGTGTGACGGGCCATTGCAGCAGGCCGCCGTGGAACTCAGCCGAGCAGCGATGCCCCGTTGCGCAGCGCGTAGCTCAGCGTGTCGAGCCAGAACACCGCGCTCAGCCCGAGACCGGCGAGCATCCCGACGATGAAGACCCCGAGGGGCCGTCGGCGTGTCATCAGCAGCGCCACCACGAACACGATCATCGGCACGATCACCGGCATGAGCAGAACCGTCCAGCCGTATCCGCTGATGCCTGCCTGCGCCATCTCGATCAGATAGAAGGTCGCGTTCCAGATGAGGAACGCATAGGCGAGTCCGAGGATGCCTGTGACGAAGCCGCGAAGCATGCTCATCATGCGGGATGCCGTGGGTGCCGCCCCGGCGGACGACGTGCTCTCGCTCACAGCGCTCCCCCTCCCCCGGCGACCACGAACGGCCATGGCACGAGCAGCGCGGCTCCGACCACCAGGGCGCTGATGCGCACCCAGTCCCTGCCGCCACGGGTCAGAATGAGCGTCGCGACGAACCAGAGAGCGGGGGCGAGCGCCGCTATCCACATGCTCGCGAGATAGAGAGGTGCGGGCAGCATGAACATCGCCTTGGCCTGCATGCCGACACCGCCGATCACCCAGCCGACCGTGTACAGCAGGTATACGCCGCCGAGGATGCCGAGCATCACGAGCGTCGCCGTTCCGATTCCCTGCGATTCGTCATCGCGCACGTCAGCCTGGTCGTCGCGCGAAGGGGCCGCGTCACCGCCCTGCGGCGCCGGCGCAGGCCGGGTCGCGCGCTGCTCGCTCGGGTGGGGTGCAGGACGGCGCGCGTCGAGCGCAGCGTCGCCCTCCCAGCTCGGGGCATCGTCATCGGGGTCGGAGCTCACCGTCCCAGAGTACTCACGCCGATCGCGTTCCGCGGCGGCCCGCCCCCGGAGCCGCGCCGAGCTTCTCGGCGACACGTCGCATCGCCTGCTCCGCCTGAGGCACGTCGATGAGCGAGTTGCCACCGACGATGTGCAGCCCGTAAGCATCCTCGAGGGCGACCAGCGTCATCGCCAGCGTCGCCACATCGAGTTGCGGAGCGAACATCTCCGCTGCGATGCCGCGGTGCAGCACGCCCGTGTAGGTCGCCAGCTGCCGCGAGTACATCGTCTCCACCATCTCGTCGTGCAGTGACGAGTTGCCGGCGAGGATGTCGAACTCGTACAGCAGCCGCATCAGCGCGTCGTCAGGTCCGTCGGGCAGGCCTTCCTGAATCGCCACGGCGAGCTGCTCGCGCGGGTCGCTCAGCCCCGCGATCAGCTCGTCGCGCGCGTCGCAGTATCGCTCGACTCCCGCACGATGAGCCTCGACCAGCAGCGCGTCGAGGTCGGCGTAGTAGTAGAGGATCGCACCACGGGTGAGCCCTGCCTGCTGCGCCACGTCCGTGAGCGAGATGGAGCGCAGGCCGTGCTCGGACACCGCCGAGAGCGCCGCCTCCACAAGGTCGGCTCGTCTGGCATCCTGCCGCTTCGGTCTGGCCATTCCTTGACACTACCGCGAATGAATGCAACACTCGACCCATTCTTTGACGCTGTAGTCAAAAAACTTCGAGGACGAACATGACAGATCTGCTGCTGACCGACGCCACCGTGCGCACATTCGACCCCGCCCAGCCCTGGGCCGAGGCGGTGGGGATCACCGCCGGGCGCATCACGTACGTCGGGAGCACGGCGGATGCGCCCCCGGCTCGCGAGGTCAGAGACCTGAACGGCGCGCTCGTGACACCGGGGATCATCGACAGCCACAATCACCTCCTGCTGGGCTTCGACGAGGACGCGGTGAGCCTCGAGGGCGCCGACACCCTCGCCGAGGTCCGGCGAAGGCTCACGGGCCTCGCGGACGCCCGCCCGGATCTGGATTGGGTGTGCGGAGAGAACGCCGTGTACTCGATCGTCTCCGGACGCCGTCCCGATTCGGCTGACCTCGCGGGCATCACCGACCGGCCCGTGTTCGTCACGACCTACGACCAGCATTCGGTCTGGCTCAACGACGTCGCACTGCGCGTGCTGGGAATCGCCGACGGCGGACAGATCGCGTGGGGCCGCCCTGAGCTGAACAGTGAGGGCCG
The DNA here is from genome assembly GCF_016907315.1 of Microbacterium esteraromaticum. Lineage (NCBI taxonomy): Bacteria > Bacillati > Actinomycetota > Actinomycetes > Micrococcales > Microbacteriaceae > Microbacterium > Microbacterium esteraromaticum. The sequence goes on along the minus strand of NZ_JAFBBS010000001.1, from coordinate 3,158,680 downwards.
GCCCACCGGATGGGTGACCGACTTCTACACGAGTGCTATGACCACAGCGGGCCTCGATGCCCTGCGCAGAGACATCCCTCTTTACTCCCCCGACCGCCGGTACCGCCGGATGCTCTCGAGTCTGCGCATGGCGACCGCGACCGGGATCACCACCGCCGTCGAGCCCCAGGTCCCCCTCGCCGAGATGGACCTCATGCTCCGCGCGCGCGACGAGGGCCGACTGAGTTCGCGCGTCATCGCGGCCCTGTTCCACCCGATCGACGCCGACGCGTCATTCCGCGCACGACTGCGCGAGGCGGTGGACTCGGTTGCCGAGCATCCGCTGCTCAGATTCGGACCTCTGAAGCTCTACGCCGACGACGTGATCGAGCCGCACACCGCGTGGATGCTCGACGACTACGCCAACCGGCCCGGCCACCGGGGCCATCCGAGCGCCGCCGTAGGAGAGCTGACGCGGATCGTGACCGAGCTGGACGCCATGGGCTTCCAGACCCACACCCATGCCACGGGAGACGGCGGCGTCCGTCTCGCGCTCGACGCCATCGAGCAGGCAGCCCGCGTCAACGGCACACATGACCGACGGCACGGCATCGTGCATGTCGAATGCCTGCACCCCGACGACCTGCCGCGCTTCGCACAGCTCGGCGTCACCGCAGCCATGCAGCCGCGACACTGCTCCCCCGACCTCGTCGCCGGCACGTGGATGGAGAACGTGGGCGAGGAGCGCTGGGACCGCGCGTGGCGCATTCGCTCGCTCATGGACGACGGGGCGCATGTGGCGCTGTCGAGTGACTGGCAGGTCGGCGAGATGGACCCCCGGGTCGGCTTCTACTCCGCGCTGACCCGAGCCGGGCTGCAGGGCGGAGACGGCTGGACCGCTTCTGAGCGCATCGGCCTCGACGATGCGCTCCGCGGGTACACCCGCGAAGGCGCCTGGGCATGGCATGCGGATGGCGACCTCGGCGTGATCCGCGTCGGAGCGTCCGCCGACGTCGTCGCCTGGAGCGACGACCTCTACCGCCATGAGGCGGACCCCGCCGCCCTCCTCGATCAGCACGCTGCATTGACCGTCGTCGCCGGCACCGTCGTCCACGAGACAGACCGCGCCGGGGACCGCCCCTCCCTCCCTCACCCCGGCGAATCGTCGCCGCACTGCTCCGCCGAAGCCGTCGGAGAAAGGATCCGTTGATGTCCACCTCACCCGTATCGTCACCGAGCACGGCGCCCGGCCTCCGGCGCTCACTGTCGCTCACTCAGATCGTGTTCCTCGGCCTGGCCTACATGGCGCCGATGGCCGTGTTCGACACCTTCGGCATCGTCGCGGAGGTATCTGAGGGGCGCGTGCCCCTGTCGTATCTGCTGATCTTCGTCGCGGTGGCGATTACCGCATGGGCGTACAGCAGGATGGTGCGCATCTATCCGCGTGCCGGCTCGGCGTACACGTACACCAGAGAGTCGATCAACCCGCACCTGGGCTTCATCGTCGGCTGGGCCGCCACCCTCGACTACCTCCTGCTTCCCATGATCAATGCACTGCTCTCGTCGATCTACATGACCGTCGCCTTCCCCGATGTACCCGCCTGGGTGTGGATCCTCGGCACGATCGTCATCTGCACCGGCGTCAATCTGGCGGGCGTGCGACTCGCCGCACAGGTCAACACCGCACTCGTCGTCATCCAGATCGTCACGGCCGTGGCGTTCGTCGTCCTGACCGTGAAGAGCATCCTCGACGGCGCGAACGGCGCCGCGTTCTCCTTTGCTCCTTTCCTCGCCACCCCAGAGCAGTTCAGCGGCGTCGCCTCGGGCGCGGCGATCCTCGCCCTCTCCTTCCTCGGGTTCGACGCCGTCACGACGATGTCGGAAGAGGCGCGCGATCCGCGTCGGGACATCCCGCGGGCGATCTTCCTCATCGTTGCCGCCGCCGGTGTCTTCTTCGTGTCGGTCACCTACGTGATGCAGGTGCTGTTCCCCGATGTGACACTCGTCGGCGACATCGTCGGCGCATCGCCCGAAATGGCGAAATACATCGGCGGCGCACTGTTCCAGGCGCTGTTCATCGGCGGCTACATGGTGGCGGTCCTCGGATGCGGCATCACCCAGCAGATGTCGGCGGCGAGGCTGCTCTATGCGATGGGACGAGACGACGTGCTCCCGCGTCGGCTGTTCGCACGTCTCAACGACAAGGGCGTGCCGTCGGCGAACCTGATCATCATCGGGCTCCTGGCGGCCACCGCCGTCTTCCTCGATCTGTTCCAAGCCGCGTCGCTCATCAACTTCGGCGCCTTCGTCGCGTTCACCTTCGTCAACCTGTCGGTGATCGCCACGTGGCTGCGGTTCCGCCACGATCGTGCGAAGAGGGGCGTGATCGGCTGGGTCGTGGTGCCCGCGCTCGGCGCGGCGATCAACGTCATGCTCTGGTTCAGCCTCGAGCCGAGCGCCATGCTGATCGGCGCGATCTGGACCGCGCTCGGCTTCGCCTATCTGCTCTGGCGCACGCGGCTGTTCCGCGCGGCACCGCCCGCGTTGACCGGACCACTCGAGATCGAGCAGGAGGAGCGGGCGCGCGTCTGACGGGTCCCCGAGCGGTGGCAGGCGTTCCACTATGCTCAGGTCGACAGCTCCTGGGGAGGAAAAAGTGGCAGAGAACAGCAGGCCGGTCGCCGAGCCCGGTGACGGGCGCGGCATGAGCGAGCGCACGTGGGTGCCGACCGCCGAGGCGAAGAGGAAGTCGACGACGCTGCGGTGGATCGCTGCGGTCCTGTGGGCGCTGGCCATCGCGGCAGAGGCCGTCGCGATCTTCTGGCTGCTGCGTCAGCGCGAGGTCACCGGCGGCGATGGCGAGCTGATGCGCGACCCCGAGACGGGCCTGCTCGTCGAGGGCGGAGCGGACGCCACGTTCCCGCAGTGGGCCTTCATCACCCTGCTCGTGCTGCTCGTGGTCATCGCGGCGCTGGCGATCACCGGATCCATCCTGTGGAAGAAGGCGAACCGACTCGATCCTGCGAAGAGGTCCGACGCCGTGCGCTTCTTCGTCCAGAACCAGCTCGGCGCGATCATCGCGATCCTGGCGTTCCTGCCGCTGATCATCCTGATCTTCCTGAACAAGGACATGGACAAGGGCCAGAAGACGATCGCCGGGGCCCTCGGCATCGTGCTCGCCGTGATCGCGACGATCGTGGGCATCGACTTCAACCCGCCGTCCGTCGAGAAGTACACGGCCGACCAGTCGACGGTCATCCAGCTGCTCGGCGAGGACGCCGTGACCTGGGTCGACGGGGGCAAGGTCTACCACGTGTGCGACTCGGTATCCGACATCCAGACCGGCAGCGAGATCAAGTACGGGACCACTGCCGAAGCCGTCGAGGCAGGCAAGGAGCGCCTCACGCTGAGGTTCGCGTCCGAGCTCGAGAAGTGCGGACTCCCGGTTCCGTCCAACTCCGACGAGATCGCCGATGCCCTTCGTCAGATCCAGGGCGGCCAGACGGTGACGCTGCCTGCTCCCCAGTGGGCCGATGGCGAGGCGCCGATCGAGATCGAGGATGCCCCGGCCAGCGAGTAGTCAGGGCCGTTCTCGCGCTCCGCTAGCGGAGCGCGAGAACGCCGTTCAGCGCCGCGCGCGCAGCGCGGACGATCGCGACATCGGTGACGTCGTACCCGGCGGCACCACCGCCGGGTCCTGCAGGCATAGCATCCGATGACGAGGTGCGCGCTGACAGATGGACGGCGTGTGCTCCTCCGCGCACGAGGTCGGGGATGTCGCGAGGGCGTACTCCACCGCCGGCCATGACCTGGATACGCCCCGCAGACCCCCGAGCGATCCCCGCGATGGTGGCGAGACCGTCGATGCTTCGCGCGGCGCCGCCGCTGGTGAGCACCCGGCGCACGCCGAGACCGATCAGCTGATCGATCGCGCCCAGAGGCGCGGGCAGCACATCGATGGCCCGATGGAACACGACGTCCGCGCCATCTGCAGCATCCGTCCAGCGCCGCATCGCCTCCTCATCGACGGCGCCCCTGTGCGTGAGCGCGCCGACGACCACGCCACCGGCGCCGCGACGCACGGCGTCGCGGACATCCGCGGCGACCAGTGCGACCTCCTCCGCGTCGTAGACGAATCCGCCCGGTCGCGGCCTCACGAGCACGGCGACTCGCTCGGGAGCGTCTGCGATCCGCAGCACCGCCTCGATCGTTCCGGCCGACGGGGTCAATCCGCCCGTACCCGCGAGCGCCTGGCATAGCTCGACGCGGTCCGCGCCGGCGTCGAACGCCGTACGTGCGCCGGCGGCATCCTGCACGGCGACCTCGAGGGCAGTCCTCGCGCTCATGACGCCGTCGCCACCGCGACCGCATCGCCGCGGAGCGCGTCCGGGATCTCGAGAATCGAGACGCCGCTCACGCCGGTCGCGACCCGGGCGCGGGATCCGTCAGCCCAGCGCACGTCCCTCCCGGCCAGTTCAGGGGGCAGCGTCACCTCGCCGCCCGCAGGATCCATGGCGTGCACGTGCACGCCGGCTGCCGATGACGTGTAGCGAACCGGTGCGAGCGGCTCGCCGAATCGGATCCACGGCCGCGTGCCGTATACGGCGTCGCCGTTCTGGCGGAGCCAGGAGCCCATCATTCGCATCGCTGCGAGCTGCAGTTCGGGGATCGAGCCGTCGGCGGCCGGACCCACGTTGATGAGGAGATTGCCGTTCTTCGAGACCACGTCGACCAGCATGCGGATCAGCTCATCGCCCGAGAGCGAGTGCCGGGCGTCCTCCGCCTGATTGAATCCGAACGAGTAGCCAAGGCCGCGCGTCGACTCCCACGGCTGATCGAGGATGTCGGGGATGTCCCGGTACTCGCGCGTGAGGAAGCCGTGGTAGGGCACGCCCCAGCGGTCGTTGACGACGCCGTCAGGCACGGACTCGAAGTACCGCTTCAGCAGTGCGGCCACGGCGAACGGGTCGTCGCCCTTGCCGCCGTCCGGCCATTCGATGTCGTTCCAGAGCACGTCCGGCGAGAAGCGCTCGATGAGCTCATCGAGCTGCGACGCCGAGTAGCGCGAGAAGTGCTCGTCGTTGCGCCGGAAGCGGAACAGGTCGGTGTCGGACTCGATCGGCGGGAAGTCGCTGACGTGCCAGTCGAGCGCCCCCGAATAGTAGACGCCGAACCGCGCTCCCGCTCTGCGCGTGGCGTCATGGAACTCGCGGATGAGATCGCGACGCGGACCGCGGGCGACCGCGTTGAACCCGGTCGTCCCGGTGCCCCAGAGGCAGAAGCCCTCGTGGTGCTTCGTGGTGGGGATGATGTATCGGGCTCCGGCGCCGACGAGCTCATCGACGAAGGCGTCGGCATCGAAGGCCGAGGCATCCCAGAGTTCCGCGAGGTCCTCGTAGGAGGTGCCTGCGCCATAGACCCGCTGGTGCCGCTCCCAGGTGGGGCTCCCCGCGATCCTCACGGTGTTCCCGTACCACTCGGCGTACTGATGCCAGGCATACGCGTCCTCTGCGGGGATGTTGACGCCTTCGCCATGCTGCACCGCCCATGCGGGCACGGAGTAGAGGCCCCAGTGCACGAAGAAACCGAGCTTGGCGTCGCGATACCAGTCAGGCACCCCGTTCTGCGGGTAGCGGGGAGCATGGGCGCCGAGGTCGGGGCCGATGCGTGTCTCGAAGTTCAGCATGCGGGGCTCTCCTCTCGTCGGCTCACGTGGGCGGTGAGCGCTGGGTCGCCGTCGGTGTCGAAGGGGAACACTCCCGGCTGCAGGTGATGGTGGCCGAGCCGCAGGAGGTCCTGATCGACGCCGCCAGGGGTGAGGGCGAGCGTCCAGTCGGCGGCGAGCTCGTACAACTCCGGCTCGAGGTAGCCGATCTTCACCACGACGATGTCCGCGGCCTCAGGATCCAGCCCCAGCATCCTGAAGTCCTCTAGGTGATGGAACGGCTTGCGACGTTCTGTGATGATCGCGTGCACGCCGCCCACTGCGATGACGACCTGGGTGCCTGCATCCGGATCTCCATGCGTGATCGAGAAGATCTCGCCCGTGATGGTCAGCGGGCCCCGAGGCCCGGCATCGACGCGCGCGCCCGCCGTCAAGGTGACGGTCGAGCCCACTCCGGCAGCGACGGCGACGGCGACGGCGCCCGCGTCGAAGATGGAGGCGACCAGGGTCGTGCGCGATCGGTCGGTGAGCTCCGGGCGGGCGAGCAGTTCTCCCAGCGTCCAGGTGACGTCGCCGGCACCGCCCGCGGTCGGATTGTCACCGGAGTCGGAGATGAGATAAGGGCGGGCGGCGTCCGGTGCGAGTGCTTTCCTCAGCGCCCCGTCGAGTGTGGCGGTCGGTGCCACGAAGACGAAGTCCTCGCGCGCGGCCCAGAACATCCGCGCGACGCGCTCCGCCTCGCCGGCGATCAGCGGCCCGTCGTCTCCCGTCACGACCACGTAGGCCTGGCAGCGCGGCTCATCGGCCCACGCGTAGCCGATCCACACGGAGGCGTCGACCACACCTTCCATCGCCTCGATCGCGGGCAGCTCGGCATAGATGCTCTGCGCCGGCTCGAGGCGCGTCGACGTCTTCTCTCCTGGGAGCAGGACAGGCACGGGCACCCACGCCTTGAGCGGACGACGGCGCACCGGGTCGGCGCCGTGCTCGCCGCGCAGTCGCGCGAGCAGATTCCACACGGCGCGCTCCTTGGTGTTGAGCCAGTCCTCGTGGGGCGCCATGCGGTAGCAGGTCAGCAGGTCGACCTGGTCGCGCAGCACCTCGGACACGTTGCCGTGCAGGTCCATCGATGTCGAGATCAGCGTGTCGGAACCGAGCGCCTCGCGCACCGCGTCCGCGAGGTCGCCCTCTGCGTCCTGCATCCCCTGCACACTCATGGCGCCGTGGATGTCGAAGAAGAAGCCGTCGAACGGCCCCTCACGACGGATCGCCTCGACGATGGCATCCTTCATCCGCCGGTAGGTGGCAGGATCTACTGCCCCGCCGGGCAGCGAGCGACCATGGTAGAGAGGCACCCAGGTGGCGGCCTCGCGGAGTTCACGACCCTCATCGAGGAAGGGGTAGTAGGCGATGAGGTCGGCGCCCGTCCGGATCGTGAATGCCTCGTCTCCGGAGACATGGGGTGAGAAGGTGCTGGATTCGATCGAGATCCCTGCGATGCCGATGCGCGGTGCCGCCAGTCCGCCTTCGGCGAGTTCGGGCAGCGGGCCCATCCAGATCTCACTGGCTTCCAGTCGTTCGTTCACGTTCGCTCCTTGCGGCGAGAGGGTCAGGGGATCGCAGCCAGATCGAGGCTGCGTGCGGTCTCGATGGCGCCGAGGGCCACCGCATCCTCGCCCAGGCGGGCCGGCAGGATGGTGAGCGGGATGCCGGACACCGGCGCGTCCGTGCGAAGGGCCTCGTCGACTCCCGGCTGAAGGAGGTCCCAGGCCTGAGCGACTCCCCCGCCCACGATCGCCCGAGGCAGGTCGAGCAGCGTCGCGGCGCTCGCGCACGCGAGGCCGAGCGCCCGCCCTGCCGTGCGGAAGACCGCGATCGCATCGGCGTCACCGCGGCGCGCGCGAGCGGCCACCTCGCGAGCACCGCCGACGTGCTCCCCCGCGCGCTCGGCGAAGCGAAGCCCGATCGACGTTCCCGAGGCGAGTGTCTCGAGGTGCCCGATCTGACCGCACGTGCAGACGAGGTCGCTGTAGCCGGGCGTATGCCCGATCTCACCGGCCGCGCCGTGGGGGCCGCGACGAAGGTGGCCGTCGATGATGAGCGCGCCGCCGACGCCGGTGCCGAGCATGACGCCCAGGACGTCATCGCGGACCGACGCCGCGGCGGCCTCGCCGAGCAGGAACGCGTTGACGTCGTTCTCCACTCCTACAGGCACTCCGAGGCGGATCGTGAGCTCCGTCGCCAGGGGGAAGCCCACCCAGTCCGAGAATGTCGCCGAGGCGGCACGGATGGTGCCGGTCTCGTGATCGATGACACCCGCAGCACCGACGCCGGCGCTGAGGAGGTGAGCCCCGGCGCGCTGAGCCAGGTCGGCGACGAGCCGAGCCGCGGCGTCCGCCATGGCAGCTCCGCCCTCCCGCGCCGGAGCGGGTACGGCGCCGCGAGCGAGGACACCACCTGCGTCGTCGACGATGAGAGCGGCGATCTTCGTGCCGCCGATGTCGATCCCGGCGTAGCCGGAGATCGCCTCGTTCCGATGCTGCTGCGCCATGCCGCGGTCAGCGTCCACCGAGGCCGGCCATGGCGATGCCCTTGACCAGGTGCTTCTGCAACGCGATCACCAGGATGGTGGTCGGGATCATAGAGATGATCGACGCGGCCATCTGCAGGTCCCATCGAGTGCCCGTCAGACCGGAGAAGCTCGCGAGCCCGACCGGCAGCGTCCCGTGCGCGTTGTAGTCGACCGTCACGATGAGCGGCCAGAGGTAGCTGTTCCAGAACGACAGGAACGTGAAGACGGCGAGCACAGCGACAGCCGACGTCGACAGCGGCAGGATGATCTGCAGGAAGCATCTCAGCGGGCCTGCCCCGTCGACGCGAGCAGCTTCCTCGAGCTCGTACGGGATGCCACGGAAGAACTGCCGCATCAGGAACGTGCCGAAGGCGGTGAACGCGAATGGGAAGATGAGCGCCTGGTAGGTGTCCACCCACCCGAACCACTGCATGACCTGGAACATCGGGATGACGAGCACCTCGGCCGGCACCATGAGAGTGGCGAGGAACAGCACGAAGACCGCGTCGCGCCCCTTCCATCGCAGCCGGCCGAAGGCGTAGCCCGCTGTCGTCGACACCACGAGCACGACCAGCGTCCCTGCCACCGAGGTGAACAGCGAGTTGCCGATGTACGTCCAGAACGGACCGAAGGAGAACACCTCGGCGAAGTTCGACCAGCGCACCTCCGAGCCGAACAGGCTGGGCGGCATCGAGAAGATGTCGGCGTTCGGCTTCAGCGCCGAGAAGAAGGCGTAGATCAGCGGCAGCATGAACAGTGCCGCGGCGAGGTAGACCAGGACATGGCCGAAGACGAGCCGGGCTCGCTCCCCGCGCGTCATGGGCGCCCGCCCTCGGCGAGCATCGGATTCGACATGCCCGTCGTCGCTTCCGGCCGTGAGGACCGGCTGGATGATCGCGTCAGTGCTCATAGTGCACCCACTTCTTCTGCGCACCGAACTGCAGCGCAGTGATGATGATGATGAGGGCGAACAGGATCCACGCCCCGGCCGCGGCCAGCCCGAGGTCCTGGAACTTGAATCCCTGGTTGTAGATCCACATGACCAGTGGCATGGTCGCGTTGCCCGGCCCGCCGCCGGTGAGCATCTGCGGTTGGACGAACACCTGCAGCGAGGTGATCATGGTCATGATCGTCGCGAAGAAGATCGCCGGCGAGATCATCGGGATCATGACGCTCCAGATCATCCGCAGTCCGCGCGCACCGTCGATGCGCGCCGCCTCGACGACGCTCTCGGGCAGCTGCTCGAGGGCCGCCGAGAAGATGAGCATGTTGTAGCCCAGCCCCTGCCAGACGCTCATGACGACGACCATGATCATCGCCCACTGCCGATCCGCCAGGAAGTTGGGCAGCTCTACCCCGAACCATGTCTGCGAGAGTCCGTTGAACAGCCCCTGCGGCTGCAGGAGCATCTTCCACACCAGCACGTTCGCCACCATCGGCGTCACGACCGGGATGAAGAAGAGGACGCGCAGGACGCCTCGTCCGCGGATGCGGGGGCCGAGTCCCAGCGCCAGCGCGAGCGACAGCGCGATGCTCACCGGCACGTAGAGCACCGTGAAGACCATCGTGTTGCGCAGTGCGGGAAGGAAGTTCGGATCCTCGAAGAGGCGGACGTAGTTCGCCCCGCCGTTGAAGGAGCGATCGCCGAACGTCGGCCAGTCGAAGAAGCTCATCACGACGGACAAGACGACGGGCACGATCGTGAACAGGGCGAGGCCCACCAGGGCTGGGCTTGCGAAGCCCAGCGCCTGGCGCGCCTCGACCTTGGCGAACGACCCTCGACGACGCCGGGGAGCGGTCGTGGTGGTCATCTCTGCATTTCCTTAGTCGGGACGACGTCCCGGATCGATTCTCAGTTGCCGAACTGCTGCTGCGCGGACTCGAGCACGTCCTTCATCGACGCCTGGCCGTTGTAGACGCTCACCAGCTGCGGCTGCACGAACGTGCCGACCTTCGCCCAGTTGTCCGACACGTACTGGCCTTCGACGTTCTCGAAGGCGGCGGTGAAGACCTGCTCGACCTGGTCGCGGTACGACTCATCGAGCGACTCGAAGTACAGCGGCTGGCTCTCGGCGCGCGCGGGGTAGCTCCGACCCGACGAGGCGATGTAGTCCTGCGCGTCCTTGCTGAGCAGCGAGCCGAGCACCTTGAGCGCCGCCTCCTTGTTCTCGCAGGACTTGGCGATGCCGAAGCCCGAGCCCAGGATCAGGCTGAGGTTGCCGTTCTCGCCGGTCGGCAGCGGAGCCATGCCGGCCTTGAACCCGGCGTCGTTGGTGAGGTAGCCCACGGCGTTCCAGGTGCCGTCGACCGCGATGGCGGCGTTCTGACCTGTGAACTGGTTCTCGCCCCATCCGGTGTCGGATGCCGAGGCCACGGGTGCGGCGACCTTCTGATCGGTGACCAGTCCCGCGTACCATTCGGCGGCCGAGGCGAAGTCCTTGTCAGTGAGCTGGAGCGACCCGTCCTCCGAGACCGGCTGCACGCCGGACTTCGCGATGGGGAGCGCCTGCCACTGGAAGTCGCCCATGCCGATGCCGAAGCCGTACTTGCCGCCGGTCGTCGCCTTGGCGGCGATCTTCTCGAAGTCGTCGAAGCTCCAGCCGACCTTCGGGAGTTCGGCGCCCGCGGCCGTCAGCATGTCCTCGTTGTAGTACGCGAGCATCGTCGAGACATCGAACGGCAGACCGTACATGTCGCCCTTGTTCTTCAGGATCTCGGTGGCGCCCGGTGCGAAGTCGTCCTCCGAGAGGCCCGCGGTCTTGAGGTCATCCGCCGTGAGCGGAACGAAGCCGTCGGTGTAGCTGGCGAGCATGCCCGAGTTCATACCCGTGACGCACGCCATGTTGCCGGAGGCCATATTGGTCGTGAGCTTCGTGAAGAAGTCGCCCCACGGTGCGGTGCGCAGCTCGATCTTGAGGTCGGGGTTCTGCTTCTTGGCGACATCCAGCTGCGCCTCCAGCGCTGCCGTGTCGTCCTCACTGCCCGACCACATGTCGACGACGATGGTGTCACCGTCGCCCGACCCGTTCGAGCCCGCGCCGCTGGTCGAGCAGCCCGTCATGGCGACCGCGACGCCCGCGATGGCGACGACGGCTCCCATCCGCATCTTCTTCATTGAATGCCTCCTTGCACAGAGTTCAGGGCGTTATTTCGAGAATCGAAACAACATTTGATTGTGTTGCAGGAAGTTACCGTGTCATGATTCGATCTCCAACGCAAGCGGAACATCCGATGTCTCGCAAGCGTTGCCAGACCGAGACCGAACAGAGACGAGCTGCATGCCCTCCACCGCCCCCGATGACGCCAGAAGGATTCTCGACCTGGTCGCGAGTGGTCGCGCACGCTCGCGCTCTCAGCTGGCCGATCAGCTGGGCGTCGCCGCATCCACCGTGGGACTGCGGGTCCAGGCACTGCTCGATTCCGGGATGCTGACGGAAGCAGGAGAGGGCACCTCCCGGGGCGGACGCCGCCCCCGCATCCTCCGAGTCGCCGACGACGGCGGGATCGTGCTGACCGCTGATCTCGGCGGCGGGCACGCGCGCATCGGAAGACATGGGCTGTCGGGTGCGATCCAGCTCGTCGAGACCATTCCCATCGATCTCACGGAGGGCCCTGAGGCGACCCTCGCCGCCATCGCCGACGCGATGGAGCTCCTGGTGACGGGATCCCCGGTGCGCGCGATCGGCATCGGCCTCCCCGGACCAGTGCACGTCGAGACCGGCAGCGTCGACCAGCCCTCGCGGATGCCCGGCTGGTCGGGATTCCGGGTCGGCGAGCATCTGAGCGCCCGCTTCGGCGGCACACAGGTGGCCGTTGACAACGACGCTAACCTCGCCGCCCTGGGCGAGCACGGTGCACAGTTCGGCATGACCGGGCACAGCATCACCGTGAAGGCGGGCACGGCCATCGGCAGCGGGATCGTCGTCGACGGCGTCGTGCATCGTGGAGCCAGCGGAGCTGCCGGCGACATCACTCATACGCGGATCGACGGCAGCGGCGACATCCCCTGCTCCTGCGGCAACACCGGCTGCCTGGAGACCGTCGCAAGCGGCGCGAGCCTCGTCCGCCAGATGCGGGAGCGCGGCGTCGAGGGCATCACCGGCGTCGATCAGGTACTGGCGCTGGCGCGGGATGCCGACCCCGTTGCGACGACGCTCGTGCGCACCGCGGGCACTCACCTGGGTCAGGCGCTCTCCGGCGTCGTCAACTTCTTCAACCCGCACGCCGTCTTCCTGACGGGGAGCATGAGCGCGTCCGAGCCGTTCCTCGCGGCGGTCCGCAGCCGCGTATACGAGGCCTGTCACCCCCTCGCCACGCAGCGGCTCCGCATCGAGGCCGCCGGAACCGGCCCCGACGCCATCATCCTCGGTGCGGCCCGCCTGGCCCTCGGCGGGCTCGAGGTGCCCGGCCCCTGACGGGAGTCATCAGGCCAGGGTGAGCTCGATCACGGGCAGCAGCACGTCGGGGCGTCGAACGGGCAGGTGCACCGTGAGCGTGCCCTCGGCCTGACCCGCAGGGGTCATGTTCTCCGGACGCTGATCGGGGTCGACGACCGAGGTCTTCAGCCATGATCCGTCGTTCAGCAGCCGCGCGAACGAGACCCTGCCTGCGAGGTCCGGCAGGTGCACGAAGCCGAGCGGCCAGGTGAACAGGTGCAGGTACAGCCTGTCGCCACGACGTGTGTAGACGCCCTCCCGCGGAGGGACGAACTCGGCATGGCCCGCGCCGACGATGGCGTCACGGTGGAGCAGCATCCATTCGCCGATCTCCCCCAGTGTCTGCGCGTCGCGAGGCGCGACGGCACCTCGTCCGTCCGGCCCGATGTTCAGCAGCATGTTGCCATCCATCGACACCGAGTCCGCGAGCATCCGCACGAGAAGATCGGCTGACTTCTGATCGGTGTTGTCGCGGTGGTATCCCCAGGAGCCGTTCAGGGTCTGACAGGCCTCCCAGACCTGCGGCTCGCCCGCCCCATCGACGAGCGGTGAGGTCGGCTGGTACTGCTCTGGGGTGACGAAGTCGGCAGGGATGCCGAGCCGGTCGTTCACCAGCATCCCCGGCTGCAGCTCTCGGCACATCGCCAGAAGCGCCTCGGCGTCCCAGTCCTCGGGGCCCTTGCCCGCCCAGCCGTCCCTGGTCTCGGGGTAGCTGAAGTCGAAGAACAGATAGTCGAGTTCGCCATAGCCGGTGAGCAGCTCCCTCACCTGGCCGTGCAGGTATTCGCGGTACCGCGCCATGTCGCGGTCCTCGTTCAGTGCCGCGGCGTTCTCATCGTCGCATCGCGGATGGTTCCAGTCGACGGTGAAGTCGGGGTGATGCCAGTCGAGGAGCGAGTAGTACAGCCCGACCTTGACCCCCTCCTCCCGCAGCGCCTCCACGTGCTCGCGCACCAGGTCCCGATCGCAGACCACCGCGGAGGTGAAGTCGGTGAGCGCCGAATCGAACAGGCAGAATCCGTCGTGATGCTTAGCCGTCAGCACCACATACCCCATGCCGGTCTCCTTCGCCCTGCGCGCGATGGCCCTCGCGTCGAAGCGGTCGGGAGCGAAGTGGTCCACGTAGGGCCGGTACTCCTCGTCGGTCAGCCGCTCGTAGTTCTGCACCCATTCGTGCCGTGCAGCCACGCTGTATGCACCGAAGTGCACGAACATGCCGAACCGCGCCTCATCGAACCATTCCTGTCGCATGCACCAAGCATGACACAGACATCGGATGTATGCAGGACCAGAGACGAAGAACGGGCGCCCCGAAGGACGCCCGTTCTCACGACGATGGATCAGCGCGCGGCGCTGCCCTCGACGTAGTCCTCGTCCTGCGACTTCCACGCGAACAGAGAACGCAGCTCCTTGCCGGTCGCCTCGATCGGGTGGCCCTGCTCCTTCTCGCGGAGCGACAGGAACTCCTCGGCGCCGTTGTCCTGGTCCTCGATGAAGCGCTTCGCGAACGCGCCCGACTGGATGTCGGCGAGGACACCCTGCATGCGCTCCTTGACGCCCGCGTCGATGACACGGGGACCCGAGACGTAGTCGCCGAACTCGGCGGTGTCGGAGATCGACCAGCGCTGCTTGGCGATGCCGCCCTCCCACATCAGGTCGACGATCAGCTTGAGCTCGTGCAGAACCTCGAAGTACGCGATCTGGGGCTGGTAGCCAGCCTCGACCAGGGTCTCGAAGCCGGCCTGCACGAGGTGGCTCATGCCACCGCAGAGCACGGCCTGCTCGCCGAACAGGTCGGTCTCGGTCTCTTCGGTGAAGGTCGTCTTGATGACGCCGGCGCGGGTGCCGCCGATGGCCTTCGCGTACGACAGCGCGAGGTCCCAGGCCTTGCCCGACGCATCGCGCTCGACGGCGATGATGTCGGGGATGCCACGACCTGCGACGAACTCGCGGCGCACCGTGTGGCCGGGAGCCTTGGGAGCGATGAGGATGACGTCGACGCCTTCGGGAGCGTCGATGTAGCCGAAGCGGATGTTGAAGCCGTGCGCGAAGGCGAGGGCCTTGCCCGCGGTCAGCTTGTCCTTGATCGACTCGTTGTAGATCGTGCGCTGGTGCTGGTCAGGCGCGAGGATCATGATGACGTCGGCCCACTCAGCCGCGTCAGCCACGTTCTTGACGGGGAAGCCCGCCTCCTCGGCCTTGGCGATCGACTTGGAGCCCTCCTTGAGGGCGATGGTGACCTCGACGCCGGAATCGCGAAGGTTCATCGCGTGGGCGTGGCCCTGCGAGCCGTAGCCGACGATCGCGACCTTCTTGCCCTGGATGATCGAGAGGTCGGCGTCCGCGTCGTAGAAGATCTCGGTGCTCACGGTGTTGTTTCTCCTTGCTTGTGGTTCGTAAGTTCTTGTCAGCCGCGCAGGACGCGCTCGGTGATGCTCTTGCCGCCGCGGCCGATGGCGAGCAGACCCGACTGGGCGAGCTCCTTGATGCCGAACGGCTCGAGCGCCCGCAGCAGCGCCTGCACCTTGCCCTGATCGCCGGTGACCTCGATCACCACGGCATCCGGGGCGTAGTCGACGATCGAGGCGCGGAACAGGTTCACGATCTCGAGCACGTTCGACCGGGTGTTGTTGTCGGTGCGCACCTTGATGAGCATGTGCTCGCGCTGCACCGAGTTCGACGGCTCGAGCTCGACGATCTTGATCACGTTGATCAGCTTGTTCAGCTGCTTCGTGACCTGCTCGAGCGGCAGGGCCTCGACGTCGACGACGACGGTGATGCGGGAGATGCCCGCCACCTCCGTCACGCCGACCGCCAGGGAGTGGATGTTGAAGCCGCGGCGGGCGAAGAGACCGGCGACGCGGGTCAGGATGCCCGGGGTGTCTTCGACGAGAAGGCTCAGCACGTGTGTCGACATGGCTCAGATCTCCTCATCGAATGCAGGGGCGTGATCGCGCGCGTACTGGATGTAGCTGTTGCTGACGCCCTGGGGCACCATCGGCCAGACCATGGCGTCGGCGCTCACGACGAAGTCGATCACGACCGGCCGGTCGTTGGTCTCGAGCGCCGTCTGGATGGCGGCGTCCACGTCTTCCTCCTTCTCGACCCGCAGGGCGAGGCAGCCGTACGCCTCGGCGAGTTTGACGAAGTCGGGGATGCGGATCGTGCCGTGGCCCGTGTTCAGATCGGTGTGCGAGTGGCGTCCGTCATAGAACAGCGTCTGCCACTGACGCACCATGCCCAGCGACGAGTTGTTGATGATCGCGACCTTGATCGGGATGTTGTTGATGACGCAGGTGGCGAGCTCCTGGTTGGTCATCTGGAAGCACCCGTCACCGTCGATCGACCACACGACGCGATCCGGCTCGGCGACCTTGGCGCCCATGGCTGCCGGGACCGAGTAGCCCATCGTTCCGGCGCCACCCGAGTTCAGCCAGGAGTTCGGGCGCTCGTACTTGATGAACTGCGCCGCCCACATCTGGTGCTGACCGACACCGGCGGCATAGATCGCCTCGGGTCCGGTCAGCTCGCCGATGCGCTGGATGACGTACTGCGGCGACATCAGGCCGTCTTCGGGCTGCGCGTACCCGAGGGGGAACTCGGCCTTCAGCCCGTCGAGGTACGACCACCACTCGTCGGTGTCGGGCTTGCTGCCCGCGATCGTGCCGCGGAAGGCGGTGTCGAGGTCGACGAGCACATCGCGCACGTCGCCGACGATCGGCACCGTCGCAGCGCGGATCTTCGAGATCTCGGCCGGGTCGATGTCGACGTGCACGACCTTCGCGTCGGGGGCGAAGAGCGCCGCCTTGCCGGTGACGCGGTCGTCGAACCGCGCGCCGAGCGACACGATGAGATCGGATTCCTGCAGGGCGAGCACGGCGGGCACGGTGCCGTGCATGCCGGGCATCCCGAGGTGCTGCGGGTGGGAGTCCGGGAAGGCGCCGCGCGCCATCAGCGTGGTGACGACCGGCGCGCCGGTTGACTCCGCGAGGGTCAGCAGCTCAGCAGATGCGTGGGCGCGGATCACACCGCCGCCCACGTAGAGCACCGGCTTCTTGGCCTCGGCGAGCAGGGTCGCCGCAGCCTGGATCTGCTTGCCATGCGCCTTGGTGACAGGCCGGTAACCGGGCAGATCGACCTTCGGCGGCCAGATGAACGGCGCGGTCTGCTGCTGTGCGTCCTTCGTGATGTCGACGAGCACCGGGCCCGGGCGACCCGTCGAAGCGACCTCGAACGCCGCGGCGATCGCACCGGGGATCTCTTCGGCCGACTTGACCAGGAAAGAGTGCTTGGTCACCGGCATGGTGATGCCGACGATGTCGGCCTCCTGGAAGGCGTCGGTGCCCATCAGGGTCGAGAACACCTGCCCGGTGATCGCGACCATCGGCACCGAGTCCATGTACGCGTCGGCTATCGCCGTGACGAGGTTCGTCGCGCCAGGGCCGGAGGTGGCGATGCAGACGCCGACCTTGCCGGTCGCCGCGGCGTAGCCCTCGGCGGCGTGACCGGCGCCCTGCTCGTGGCGCACGAGAACGTGGCGCAGGCCTGAGGCGTCCATGAGCGGGTCGTAGACGGGCATGATCGCCCCACCCGGGATTCCGAAGACGTCGGTGACGCCGAGGTTCTCGAGAGAGCGGACGACGGCCTCGGCGCCGGAGATCTCTGGGGCTGAGGATGTGCGTGCGGGCGGCCGCGGCACGGCGGGCGCGGATTCAGGAGTCATGTCGCTTCCTTGGTGATCTGTGTCGTCAGAAGGTCAGCCGGTCACCGCGCCCTGTGCGGCAGAGCGCACGAGACGGGAGTACTTGGCGAGGACGCCACGGGTATAGCGCGGGGGAAGAGGCTCCCAGCCTTCCCGGCGGGAGTCCAGCTCTGCCTCCTCGACGAGTAGCTCGAGGGAGCGAGCCGCGATATCGACCCGTATCAGATCACCATCGCGCACGAAGGCGATAGGACCTGCGTCCACCGCTTCGGGTGCTATGTGGCCGATGCACAGGCCGGTTGTGCCGCCTGAGAATCGTCCGTCCGTCAAGAGTAGTACATCTTTTCCGAGCCCCGCGCCCTTGATGGCCGCGGTGATCGCGAGCATCTCGCGCATGCCGGGGCCGCCCTTGGGACCTTCGTAGCGGATGACGATGACGTCGCCGGGGTTGATCTCGCCGGCGGCCAGCGCGTCCATCGCGCCGCGCTCGCGCTCGAAGACGCGAGCGGGACCCTCGAACACGTCGGCGTCGAAACCGGCCGACTTGACCACGGCCCCCTCGGGCGCGAGAGACCCGTGCAGGATTGTGATGCCACCGGAGGCGTGGATCGGGTCGGCGAACGTGTGGATGACGTCGCCGTCGACCGGGTCCGGGTTCAGATCGCGCAGGTTCTCGGCGACGGTCTTGCCCGTGACGGTCAGCGCGTCGCCGTGGATGAGGCCCTCGTCGAGCATCGCCTTCATGATGACCGGGATGCCGCCGTGACGGTCGACGTCGTTCATGACGTACTTGCCGAAGGGCTTCATGTCTGCGACGTGGGGCGTACGGCTGCCGATGCGGTTGAAGTCGTGCAGCGTCAGCTCGATCCCCGCCTCGTTCGCGATCGCGAGCAGGTGCAGAACGACATTGGTCGAACCGCCCAGGGCCATGGCCAGAGCGATCGCGTTCTCGAACGACTCCTTGGTCAGGATGTCCTTGGTGGTGATCCCCTGGCGGAGCAGGTTCACGACGGCCTCGCCCGAGCGGTGCGCGAAGTAGTCACGGCGACGGTCAGCCGCAGGCGGGGCGGCCGAACCGGGAAGGCTGAGGCCGAGTGCCTCCGCAACGGATGCCATGGTGTTGGCGGTGTACATGCCGCCGCAGGCGCCCTCACCCGGCGCGAAGGCGCATTCGATGCGCTTGAGGTCTTCTTCGGTCATGCGGCCCGCGCGACACGCGCCGACGCCCTCGAAGGAGTCGATGATCGTGATGTCCTTCTCGGTGCCGTCCGAGAGCTTCACCCAGCCGGGTGCGATCGAACCCGCATACAGGAAGACGCTCGAGAGCCCGAGGCGGGCACTGGCCATCAGCATGCCGGGGATCGATTTGTCGCAGCCGGCGAGCAGCACGGTGCCGTCGAGGCGTTCGGCCATGATCACCGTCTCGACCGAGTCGGCGATGACCTCGCGAGACACGAGCGAGAAGTGCATGCCCTCGTGACCCATCGAGATGCCGTCCGAGACCGAGATGGTGCCGAACTGCAGCGGGTAGCCGCCACCGGAGTGCACGCCCTCCTTGGCACCCTGCGCGAGCCTGTCGAGGCTGAGGTTGCAGGGCGTGATCTCGTTCCAGCTCGACGCGATCCCGATCTGCGGCTTGTCCCAGTCGGCGTCACCCATCCCGACGGCACGAAGCATGCCGCGCGAGGTGGTCGCCTCGATGCCGTCGGTGACGACGCGGCTGCGGGGCTTGATGTCGATGTCGGGGTGCGCTCCGGGCATACCGGGCTGAGATTCGCGGGTGGACATGACGGAAGTCTATTGCGGTCGCGAGGCCCGTTCCGACGCGATGACTTCCAGAAGTTCGGCGATCTGCTGTGGAGATTCCACACGCAGAGCGGCTGCCGTCTCCCCTGGGCCCACGCGCACGCCCAGGTCGCCGTCGCCGAGCACGCGCAGCGCGTCCTCGTCGGTCACGTCGTCACCGGCGAACAGGATGCCCGTGGCACCCGTGCGCTCACGCAGCACGCTGATCGCGGTGTCCTTTCCCTCGTCGCGTGAGGAGTACTCGAGGATGCGATCGCCCGTGCGGCGCCGCCAGTGCCGCGCGCGACGCGCGAACACCTCGTCGACGGCGGCGAAGGCCGCCCGCTCCACCTCGGGTCGCGCGGGCCGCCCATGGATGCCGATGCCGAACGTCTTGCTCTCGAGCTCGATGCCCGGGTAGTCGGCGAGCAGCGGCCCGAGTTCTTCCAGGAGAGTGTCTCGCAGCATCCGTTCGGGGTCGGCGGCGTCGGCATCCGCCTCGCCCTCCCCCGGGTACCAGTACTGCGCTCCGTGAGATCCGGCGAGCACGACGGCCGAATCGTCGTCGTGCTCCGCGATCTCGCGCAGGTGCACGAGGCTGCGGCCCGAGATGAAGGCGACGGTCGTCTGCGGCAGTGCCGCCAGATCGGCGAGCGCGCGCTTCACCGCCGGAATCGCGCGGGCCGACATCGGCTCGGCGACCAGCTCCGATGCGGTGCCGTCGAAGTCGAGGGCGACCAGCAGCCGGTCGGTGCGGGCGATCGCGGCGACCGCGGGGTCAGCTTCGCCTGGTGTCCACTCGCGGGTCATCCGTGCGCTCCCTCGTGACGTCGGTGACGGTTGCGTCCGGCCTGTTCCAGCGCTCTGAGGAAGGACTGCGACCACGCCGTCACGTCGTTCTCCAGCACCCGCTTCCTCAGCGCCCGCATGCGCTTGCCCTGCTGGTCGCGGGGCATCTCGATCGCGTCGACGATGGCGTCCTTGAGGCCCTCGATGTCGTGCGGGTTCACCCGCAGCGCCTGGCGCAGCTCGTCTGCCGCGCCGGTGAACTCGCTGAGAACGAGGACGCCGCGGTTGTCCGCCCTGGTGGCCACGTACTCCTTCGCTACGAGGTTCATGCCATCGCGCAGCGCTGTCACCAGCATCGCGTCGGCGGCGAGGTACATGGCGACCATCTCCTCCCGCGGGAAGCCCTGGTGGAGGTAGCGGATCGCGGTGTGCCCGAGGGTGTCGTGATCGCCGTTGATGCGGCCGATCGCGAGTTCCACCTCGTCACGCAGGTGCATGTAGGCGTCCACCCGCTCGCGGCTGGGGCTGGCGACCTGGATGAATGCCACGTCCTCCACCGCGATGCGACCCTGGTCGAGCAGCTCACCATATGCCTTGATGCGGTGCCGGATGCCCTTGGTGTAGTCGAGACGGTCGACGCCGAGCAGGATGTGCTTCGGGTTGCCCAGACCTTCGCGGATCTCGAGCGCTCTCGCGCGGATGTCGGGCCTCTGCGCGAGCTCGCGGTAGGGGGTCGTGTCGATCGAGATGGGGAATGCCTTGACGAGCGGGGTGCGCCCGTCGGGCAGTGAGATGCTGGACGCCTTGGTCTCGTAGCCCAGGCGACGCTTGGCCGCCGCGAGGAAGTTCGCCGCGTCCTGCGCACGCTGGAATCCGATCACATCCGCGCCGAGCAGTCCGCGCAGCACCTGGTCGCGCCATGGCAGCTGCGCGTACAGGCTGTGCGCGGGGAACGGGATGTGGTGGAAGTAGCCGATGGTCACGTCCGGGCGGAGGCCCCGCACCATCTCCGGCACGAGCTGCAGCTGATAGTCGTGCACCCAGACCGTCCCGCCTTCGGCGACCGCATCGGCCGCAGCCTCGGCGAATCGGAGGTTCACGGCGACGTACGCCTCCCACCATTCGCGGTGATACTGCGGCGGGGCGATCACATCGTGATACAGCGGCCAGATGGTGTCGTTCGAGAAGCCCTCGTAATAGTCCTGGACCTCCTGCTCGCTGAGGGTCACCGGCAGCAGCCGGATGCCGTCTCCCTCGAACGGCTCGATCGTGACGTCCGCCTGTCCGGCCCAGCCGACCCAGGCGCCATCGACGCTGCGCATCATGGGTTCGAGCGCCGCGACCAGTCCTCCGGGGGACGTGCGCCAGATCTCCTCACCGTCAGGGGTGATGATCCGGTCGACCGGAAGGCGGTTGGCGACGACCACGAACTCTGCGGCGACCATATGACTCCTCTGCTCGGTGCCTCCAGGCTACCCACGACCGCAGCAGCGGTTACGGGGGTTGACGCTTCGCGCACCGGATGCCAGGGCGGTCGGCGATGCGCCGGCGATCGTGGCGCCCGGGGTTCGCCTCAGTGCTGTCGGGGGCTGATGATGCGGTTCACGATGCCCGCGATCAGCACGATCGATGCCGCGACGAGGGGCAGCAGCAGCGCGACCGACGTGCCCGGTCCGTCCGCGACAGCGCCGGTGACGGCGGCGGCGAGGGCCTGTCCGACCACGACGCCTGATCCGAGCATGGTCATCACCGTGGCCGAGCGTCCGAGCGGACTGCGCGCGGCACCGAGGCTGTACTGCGTGACGATGGTCGGTCCGACTCCGATGCCCACCAGCGCGAGCGCGACGATCATCGTGATCACGCTCGTGGCCGTCGCGAAGAGCAGGGAGCCCGCGACGAGCACAGCGGCGAAGGCGATCCACCGCGCGTGCAGCGTGAAGCGAGGCGGCAGCCAGGCGACCCCGAGCGCGAGCACCGCTGAGCCGACGCCCATCACTCCGTACAGCAGGCCCGCCTGCTCGGCGGCATCGCGGTCGGCCATGAACGAGGTCAGCGCAGTCAGGCTGGCGCCGAAGAACAGCCCGATCCCGAAGATGCCGACCACGACGACGAGCAGAGCCGGCCGGAAGAGCTCGGACACGTCCGACGGCGCGCGCCCGTCGCTGTCGCGCTCGACCGAGACATGGCGTCCCGTCGGGTGCAGCGCGAACGCCCCGACGAACAGCAGGGTGAGCGCTGAGGCGATCGCGATCGGCGCCCAGGGGGCGATGAACGAGGCGAGGAGCCCGACCAGGAACGGCCCGAAGACGAACACGGTCTCATCGGCTGCGGACTCGTACGACATGGTGGCCGAGGTGGTGCGAGCACGCTGCGCCTGCGGCATCCGCTCGGCGATGATCGTGACCAGCCGCGATCGCGACATCGGCGAGACCTGCGGGGCGGTGGCGCCGATCATGAACGCTGACGCGAGAACGACGGCATCGGCAAGCGGCGTGTAGACGACGAGTGCGAAGACGGCGAGCATCGCCGCGTTGAGCGCCGCGCACATCAGAAGCACCGGACGCTGACCCCAGCGGTCGGCCGCTGCGCCGAGAAGTGGCCCGAACAGCGCGGTGCCGAGACCCACCGCCGCCGAGGTGAGTCCGCCCAGCGACAGCGATCCGCGGATCGAGACCACCATGGTCAGCACGCCGACCACCATCATCGCGAAGGGCAGTCTCGCGACGAATGCGATCACGAAATACGGGATGCCGGTCAGTCTCAGCAGACTCGGCGAGGGAAGTGGTGTCTGTGTCATGGCTCTCGCGCGTGCTCGACGCGGATCGGGTGCCGCCGTTGTCCGTCGGGGCGCCGACGGCCGGTGGATACACAGTGGAATGGGCGCAGCGCCCGAAGAGCAGTCTAAACCAGCACCCCGATTCAGATCAGAACGCGAGGATAGGTTAGGCTCACCTTGCCCGTTTCACCGAGCCAGAAGAAGCCAGCAACCAGTGATCACCGTCTCCCCCGCCGCATCAGTGGATCTGCTCCGTGGCGAACCAGCTGCCGTAGCGCTCTGCACAGACGACGGGGATCTGACATACGCAGAGCTGACCGCTCGAGCAGACGACATCCGTCAACGGCTGGGCACCACCCGGCGACTCGTGCTCCTCGAGGCCGCCAACACGACCCATGCGCTCACCGCCTACCTCGGAGCGCTTGCCGGCGGGCATCCGGTCATGCTCGCCCCCGGGGGCGACGATGAGTCGGCTGAGCGCACGCGCCAGACGCTCATCGAGCGATTCGATCCCGACGTCATCGCCGGACGAGGCCCCCTCTGGGAGCGCCGCGACGGCACCGCCCACACTCTGCACGACGATCTCGCGCTGCTGGCCAGCACGTCTGGATCGACGGGCTCCCCGAAGCTCGTCCGCATCTCGCGAGAGGCCATGCTGTCGAACGCCGCGGCCATTGCCGACTATCTCAGCCTCGGTGCGGCCGATCGGGCGATCACCACCCTGCCCATGCACTACTGCTACGGGCTGTCGGTGATCAACAGCCATCTGCTCGTCGGCGGCAGCCTGGTTCTCAGCGACGCCTCGGTGTCGGACGAGGCGTTCTGGCTGCGGGCCGCAGAGACGCGCGTCACGGGACTCGCGGGCGTTCCCTACACCTTCGAGCTGATCGACGCCGTCGGCGGAGTCGAGAGACTGCCGGACAGCATCCGGTATCTGACGCAGGCCGGCGGACGTCTGCCTGCCGAGCGAGTTCGCGAGCTGGCTCTCGCGGGCCGGGACCGCGGCTTCGAGTTCTTCACGATGTACGGACAGACCGAGGCGACGGCGCGGATGTCGTACCTGCCACCGGCGGATGCCGTACGCGCCGCGGGCTCGATCGGCCGGGCCATCCCGGGCGGATCGTTCCACATCGACGCGACGGACGGCGAATCGGGTGAGCTGGTCTACTCGGGCCCGAACGTCATGCTCGGCTACGCCGAGGAACCCGCGGATCTCGCTCTCGGTCGCACGGTTCACGAGCTGCGCACCGGCGACCTCGCCCGCTGGCGGGCGGACGGCTACGTCGAGATCGTCGGACGCATGAACCGATTCGTCAAGATCTTCGGACTGCGCATCGACCTCGACGCGGTGCAGAATCAGCTCGCCGAGGCAGGCATCCCCTCACGCACCGCAGCCGACGGCGAAGAGCTGCTGGTCTTCGTGCGCGACGGCCGCGATGCGAGCGAGGCACGGACTCAGGTGTCGCGACGCGTCGGCATCCCGTCGTCAGCGGTCACGGTGCACACGATCGACTCCTTCCCCGTCACCTCGTCTGGCAAACCCGACAACGCCGCGCTCGTGGCGCACCATCATGCGGAGCGCGCAGCGGCGATGCCCGGTGTCGTCCCCGGTGAGATCACGCCGTCGAGCCTGCGCGATGTGCTGGCGGTGTGCACCGGACGAGCCGACGCCACTGTGCACGACAGTTTCGCCGCGCTCGGCGGCGACTCCCTGAGCTACGTCGAGGCGTCGGTTCGGCTCGAACAGCTGCTCGGTGCGCTCCCCCGTGACTGGCCGGCTCGGTCGGCCGTCGAGCTCGCCGAGCTCGCGCCGGCGGCGCCGTCCGCAGACGACGTCACGCTCTCGACCGACACCACCCGCAGGTGGCGCGCGACACGGCCCTCGCTCACCGCGATCGAGACGCCCGTGCTGATCAGGGCGATCGCGATCGTGCTGATCGTGG
The DNA here is from genome assembly GCF_016907315.1 of Microbacterium esteraromaticum. Lineage (NCBI taxonomy): Bacteria > Bacillati > Actinomycetota > Actinomycetes > Micrococcales > Microbacteriaceae > Microbacterium > Microbacterium esteraromaticum. The sequence goes on along the minus strand of NZ_JAFBBS010000001.1, from coordinate 3,134,033 downwards.
GCACACACGCCGATCTGTTCCTCGGCGACGGGTTCTCGCTCAAGGGCGGGGCGCACCTGCTGCTGGTGGTGGCGGGGTACAACCTGGCGAGGTTCGCGATCTCGCCCTCGGCGCCGGATCGTCCGCGCCGCCTTCTCGCCGCACTCGCACACGTGGTGGTCCCCGCGGTGCTGTGGATCGGCGCCGTCGGACTGCTGAGCGGAAAGTACGATCCCTCGACCGCGCTGCTCGTGAACAACGCGGTGCCTGGCGACGGGCTGTGGAGCGAGCAGTGGCAGTTCTGGTTCCTCGAGGCGATGGTGTGGACCATGCTGCCCCTGTCTGCGCTGTTCGCCATCCCTGCCGTCGACCGGCTCGAGCGCCGCGCCCCGTGGGGCTTCGCGATGGCTGCCCTCGCAATCGCAGTCGTCGTGCGATTCGCCGTGCTGGGCGCCGCGCCCGCACAGCACATCGAGCGCTATGCGGTCGCGACGGTGCTGTGGTGCATCGCGCTGGGAGCCGTCGTCGCACGCGCCGACGACCCACGGCGCCGCATCGTCGCCACGCTGCTCACGCTCGCTCTCGTCCCCGGATTCTTCGGGGAGCCGCTGCGTGAGGCCATCGTCGCGATCGGCGTGCTCGCCCTGATCTGGCTGCCCTCGATCCACATCCCCTCGCTGCTGCGTCCCTGGCTGACCACCATCGCGTCGGCGTCCCTCTTCATCTACCTGACGCACTGGGTCGTGTATCCGCCGTTCGAGCAGTCGGCGCCGCTCGTCGGCACATTGCTGTCACTCGCCACCGGCATCGCCGCCTGGGCGGTCTACCGCCCCGTCCTGCGGCTGGCCAAGGCGCTCATCCGACCGCGCTCGTATGCTCAGGGCGCCGCATAGAGCACCGCGCCGCCACCGACGCGCGCGGCGACGACATCGCCGTCTCTGGTTTCGGCCGCCCGATGGGTGGGCACCTGCAGCCAGACGCGCGCGCCGTCGTCGCCGTGGATGTCGACGCGCAGCTCGGTGCGCGAGCCGATCGCGCGCCGAGCGGTGATCGTCGCAGCACCCGCGCCCGCCCCCGCCGCACCCCTGTCTGCTGCGGGCATGACGAGCTCCAGCTGGTTCGGGCGAATCATGGCGACGATCTCGTCCGAGCCGTTGGAGCGGTCGTGGCGTACGGAGACCCTGCCGAGGGCGCAGACGATCTCGGCCGCACTCTGGCGTCGGGCCCTCAGCGTGAGAGCGTCACCGAGGAACTCGGCGGTGGCGAGGTCGACGGGTGCGTCGAAGACGGCGCTCGGCTCGCCGTCCTGCGCCAGGCGCCCGCCGGCAACCACCCCGATGAGGTCGCCGAACGACAGCGCCTCGTCCTGGTCATGGGTGACCAGCAGTGTCGTGACCGCAGCCCGCTCGAGGATGTCGACGGTCGCTTCGCGTGTCTGTGCGCGCAGGCCGGCGTCCAGCGCGCTGAACGGCTCGTCCAGCAGGATCACCTGAGGTGCCGGCGCGAGCGCACGGGCCAATGCCACACGCTGCTGCTGTCCGCCCGACAGCTCATGAGGTCGTCGATCGGCGAGCTCGGGAGCGAGTGAGGTGAGCTCCATCATCTCGCGCACGCGAGCTGCTCGACGCGGTCCCCGTGACAGGCCGAAGCCGATGTTGCCCGCCACGGTGATGTGGGGGAAGAGCGCTCCGTCCTGCGGCACGAAGCCGATACCGCGACGGTGGGCGGGCACAGATGTGCGCGAATCGGCGAGCACGGCTCCGTCGAGTGCGATGCGCCCGGCGTCGGGCCGCTCGAACCCGGCGATCAGCCGCAGCAGCGTGCTCTTGCCACTGCCCGACGCGCCGACGAGCGCCAGGCGCGATCCGGAGGGCACGGCGAGATCGACGTCCTCGAGCACGGGCACAGCACCGAACGACTTCCCGATGCCGGTGAGTTGGAGGGTCATGCGCCGCCTCTCGAGGTCGCTTCCGAGAACATCAGGTGGACAGCGGGGATCGACAGCGCGATGAGAGTCAGCGCGAACGGGGCAGCTGCGACGTAGTCGATCGCCGATGCCGCCGACCAGAAGCCCGTCGCGACGGTCTCGGTGCCGATCGGGGCGAGCAGCAGGGTCGCTGTCAGCTCATTCGAGGCCCCGAGCGCAACGAGCGCGGCACCGCTCGCGACCGCAGGCGCCAGCAGCGGCGCGGTGATGCGCAGACGCGCACGCCACGGCGGCGCGCCGAGCGAGCGAGCAGCTTCTTCCCACGCCGGCGAGATCTGAGCGAGTCCAGCTCGCAGAGGCACCAGGATGCGGGGCAGAAAGAGGATCGCATATGCCAGGATCACGGTTGCGGCGGTCTGGTACAGGGCGGGCGCGGCCTTGAGGGTGACACCGACCAGGGCGAGCGCCACGATGATGGCGGGAAAGCTGCCTGCGAGGTAGAACGCTCCCTCGAGCGCTCCGCTCAGGCGTCCGCGGTGACGCACCGCCAGCCACGCGACCGGCAGCGCCACGATCGCGCACGCTACAGCTCCGCCTACCGAGAGCAGCACGGTCTGCCAGGCCGCGGGGCCGACCGGCGCCCAGTCGGCTGCGTCACTGCGCGATGTCCAGCGCAGCACCGACGCCATCGGCACGATGACCGAGGCGCCCACGACCACGACGAGCGAGATGATCGCCGGGGCGGTCCAGCGCCCGAGAGCGGCGCGGCCTCCGGGGCGGGATGCGGCGCTGCGCGACAGCCGGGTCGTGCCCCGCATCCGCCCCTCGCCGACAACCATCAGCAGGCAGAGGCCGGCGAGGACCACACCGAGCGCCGCCGCGTTCGCCCCGCCGAAGTTCGCACGATAGGCATCCATGATGGCGGTGGTGAAGGTGTCGAACTGGAGGAACGCGAACGCGCCGTACTCGGCGAGCAGGTGCAGCCCGACGACGAGCCCACCGCCCACAGCGGCGATGCGCAGCTGCGGCAGGACCACCCGCAAGAAGACCGTCCATGGGCCGAGCCCGAGCGAGCGCGCCGCTTCCTCCAGCGCGGGATCGAGCCCGCGCAGTGCAGCCACCGCAGGCAGGTAGACCAGGGGCGAGTACGCGCATGCCGCGATGAGCACGGCTCCGCCTATGCCGTTCAATGATGGGGCGGCGCTCGCCCACCCGTAGCTCGTGACGAAGGCCGGGATGGCGAGTGGCGCGGCGAGTGCGACGGCGAACACACGGCGCAGCGGCAGCGTCGTCCGCTCCACGAGCCAGGCCCCGCCGATGCCGATCACCAGCGTCGCCGCCACGCCGAGCGCGACGAGCAGCACGGTGTTCACGGTCAGCTCCGCGACCCGGGGCCGCACGAGCAGCTCGAGCAGACGCGGTCCTCCGGTCTGCACCGAGGAGACGACGACGTAGCCGACGGGGATCAGCGCGAAGGCGGCGGCACCCGCGACGCCGAGCGCCAGCGTCCAGGGATAGGTGCGCGCCCCCCGCGGGCGGACGGCACCCGACGCGCGCTCGGCTGCGAGTGTCAGAGGAGTCCTGCCTCGGTCATCAGCTCGACCACCGTGGGTCCGTTGAGGGTCGACGGGTCGATATCGGGCGCGCCGAGCGAATCCAGCGCCGGAAGCGGGGATCGGGCCGGAACGCCCGTCGCCACGGGGTACTCGTAGCTGTATCCCTCGCCGAGGATCTTCTGACCCTTCTCTCCGACCAGCCAGGCCAGGAACTTCTGCGCGTTCTCGGCGTGGTCGCCGGATGCGAGGACGCCGCCACCCGAGATGCTCACGAACGCTCCCGGGTCGCCCGGCTCGAACAGGTGCAGGGCTGTGTTGGCGCTGTTCTCCTTGGTGTCTGCCTGATCGCGGTACCAGTAGTAGTGGTAGATGATGCCCATCGGAACCTCGCCGGCGTTGACGGCCTTCATCGTGACGATGTTGTTCCGGTAGATCTTCGCGTTGCTCTGCATGCCTGCGAGCCACTCGCCCGTCGCGTCTTCGCCCTCGGATGCGAGGATCGCCGAGACGATCGCCTGGAAGTCGGCACCGCCGGGAGCGGCCCCCCACTTGCCCTTCCACTTGTCGTCCTGCAGCTCGAGGATCGAGGTGGGCAGATCGTCCTCCGCAATCAGCTCGGGGTTGTACACGAGCACCGTGTCGCGTGCGGCGATACCGGTCCACGCCCCGGTGCCCGGGCGGAACTGCTCGGGCAGCTGCTGCAGCGTGGCGTCGTCGACGGGCGCGAAGAGCCCGGCTCTCTCTACGAGCGACATGGCCGGCGAGTTCTCGGTGAGGAACAGGTCGGCCGGCGACGCCTCGCCTTCCTGGACGAGCTGGTTGGCGAGTTCGCTGTCGTCGCCGTGGCGGAGCTTGACCTCGATACCCGTCTCCTTGGTGAACGCCGCGGTCCACTCCTCGGTCAGCTGCTCGTGCTGCGCGTTGTAGATCACCAGCGCGTCGTCGCCACCCGCGGCCGGGCCGTCAGCGGCGGGTGCGCAGCCGGCGAGCAGCGCCGCGGCGGCGACACCTGCGATGAGTGCGAGCGGACGCATGCGGGAGGCAGGCATGTGGTTCCCTTCGGGCAGGTTAGGCTCACCTATCTTACTGGACGACCTCCCCCACCTCCGACGCCTTCGTCCCACGCTGTCAACCCTCCGCGGGGTGTTCTCCGCGTCGGCTAGCGTGGACGCATGCGCTATCTCCTTCGCACCGGACTCTTCAGCGCCATCTCCACGGGCGTCACCCTGCTGCGCGGCTCGCGCGGCCAGCAGTTCACCTGGCGGGCCGTGCTCGCCTGGGTGAGCTGGATCATCACCCTCTCACTCGCGATCGGCGCGGTGAAGGATATGCGCCGGATGGAGAAGGGCCTGCCGGTCGCAGCCGATTCGCCGTATGCACCCAAGCCGGACAAGAAGGAGCGGCGCGAGAAGCGTCGCGAGGAGGTCAAGCGCATCTCGAAGAAGCGCTGACCTCCCCGCACAGAGGCCCCGGCCGTCGCAACGCGATAGCCGGGGCCTCTGTCATTCGGGCCGGTCCCTCACCGGGTGAGGATGAGCGCCTCTCCCTGTCCGCCACCGCCACAGAGCGCGGCGACGGCGGCACCGGCACCCCGCCTGGCCAGTTCATGCGCGAGGTGCACCACCAGCCGGGCACCGCTCGCGCCGATGGGATGCCCGATGGCGATCCCACCGCCGTGCACATTGACGATCTCGCTCGGCAGCCCGAGCTCCTGCTGAGAGCGGGCCACGACGGCACCGAACGCCTCGTTGATCTCGACGATGTCGAGCTGATCAGCAGACATGCCCTGCTTCTCGAGGGCGCGCTCGATGGCACGCGCCGGCTGCGCCTGCAGTGAGTTGTCGGGTCCGGCGGTCTGCCCGCTCGCTCCGACCACCGCGAGAACAGGCCAGCCGTGGGCATCCGCGTTCTCACGAGATGTGACGACGACGGCGGCAGCGCCGTCGGAGATCTGCGACGCGTTGCCCGCGGTGATCGTGCCGCCCTCGGCGAACGCAGGGCGGAGTCCGGCGAGCGACTCCACGGTGGTCTCGGGGCGCACTCCCTCATCCTTGGTGAGCACGATCGGGTCGCCCTTGCGCTGCGGGACGGTCACCTCCACGATCTCGGCGTCGAACACGCCCTCGGATGCCGCTGCCGCCGCGCGCTGGTGCGACAGCGCGGCAACGGTGTCCTGCATCTCGCGCGTCAGCTCGAAGCGCGGGTTGTGACGTTCGGTCGAGGCGCCCATGCTCTCGCGATCGTACGCGTCCGTCAGCCCGTCGTGAGCCATGTGGTCGAGCACCTCGATGCTGCCGTAGGTCCAGCCGTCGCGAGAGCCCATGAGCAGGTGCGGCGCACGGGTCATCGACTCCATGCCACCGGCCACGACCGTGCTGGCGTCGCCGGTACGGATCATGCGCGCGGCATCGATGATGGCGGTGAGACCCGAGAGGCACACCTTGTTGACCGAGCTCGCAGGCACGTCCCAGCCGATGCCCGCGCCGATGGCGGCCTGGCGGGCCGCGTTCTGGCCCGACCCGGCGGCCAGGACCTGCCCCATGATGACCGCGTCAACGGCATCCGGAGCTATCGACGCCTGCTCGAGCGCACCGCGGATGGCGAGCGCTCCGAGCTGCGGCGCGGTGAACGAGGCGAGTTGCCCCTTGAGTCGCCCCTGCGGGGTGCGGGCGGCCGCGACGATGACGATGTCGCTCATGAGTTCTCCTTGAGGGTCTCCGAGATGGTCAGCGAGGGCTCGGTGGCGTCGACGACGTCCTGCACGCTCACGCCGGGGGCGGTCTCGATGAGCACGAGTCCGTCGTCTGTGACATCGATCACGGCGAGGTCGGTGATGATCCGGTCGACCACTCCCCTGCCGGTCAGCGGGAGCGAGCAGTCGTTCACGATCTTCGCGGAGCCGTCCTTGGCGACGTGCTCCATGAGCACGATGACCCGACCGGCGCCGTGCACGAGGTCCATCGCCCCGCCGGGGCCCTTGACCATCTTGCCGGGAATCATCCAGTTGGCGAGGTCTCCGTTCACCGAGACCTGCATGGCGCCGAGGATCGCGGCGTCGATCTTGCCGCCGCGGATCATGCCGAAGCTGAGGGCCGAGTCGAAGAACGCGGCCCCTGGCAGCAGAGTGACCGTCTCCTTGCCCGCGTTGATCAGGTCGGGATCGACCTCGCTCTCCGTCGGGTAGGGCCCGACGCCGAGGATCCCGTTCTCGGACTGCAGTACGACCGTCACGTCATCGGGCACGTAGTTGGGCACCAGAGTGGGCAGGCCGATGCCGAGGTTCACGTACGAGCCGTCGGTGAGTTCGCGCGCGGCACGCGCCGCCATCTCGTTGCGAGTGAGCGCCATGGTCAGGCTCCTTCCTGGGTGCGCACGGTCCTGCGCTCGATGCGCTTCTCGATGCCGCTGCCGACCTCGACGACGCGGTGCACGTAGACGCCGGGGAGGTGGATGCCGTCGGGGTCGAGCTCCCCCGGCTCGACGAGCTCTTCGACCTGGGCGATGCAGACGCGACCGGCCATGGCCGCGAGCGGGTTGAAGTTGCGCGCCGCCTTATTGAAGATCAGGTTGCCGTGACGGTCGCCTTTGAGCGCGTGCACGAGTGCGAAGTCTGTGGTGATCGACTCCTCGAGCACGAACTCGCGCTGCTCGCCATGGAAGTCGAAGCTGCGCACGTCCTTCACCGGTGAGGCGACGGCGATCGTGCCGTCGGCGTTGTAGCGCCGGGGCAGGCCGCCCTCGGCGACCTGCGTGCCGACGCCGGTCTGGGTGAAGAAGGCGGCGATGCCCGAGCCGCCTGCACGCAGCTTCTCGGCGAGCGTGCCCTGCGGGGTGAGCTCGAGCTCGAGGTCGCCCTCGAGGAACTGCCGCTCGAACTCCTTGTTCTCCCCGACGTACGACGAGGTCATCTTGCGGATGCGCCGCGAGCCGAGAAGGATGCCCAGCCCCCAGTCGTCCACGCCGCAGTTGTTGCTGACGACGCTGAGACCGCTGGTGCCCTGCGCGTGCAGCGCCTCGATGAGCTTCATGGGGTTGCCCGAGAGGCCGAAACCACCGACGGCGAGCGATGCGCCGTCCGGGATGTCGGCGACGGCCTCCGCCGCGGATGCGAACTGTTTGTCGATCAAGACCACTCCTTCGTGTGCGGTGCTTCCAGCATCCGCCCGCTCCAGCGATGCAGGCAAGACTCCGCTTGCGATGTGGTCGCTCTCGCGACTACCGTCCACATTGTGGAACAACAGCCCGCTCTTCGCCGCTCCGTGCCCGGCGCCCAGGCCGTGGCCAGGGCAGCGGCGCTGCTGCGTCTTGTGTCGGCCTCGGCCGACGGCGCCGCTCTGCAATCGCTGGCGCGGGATGCCGGTCTCAGTCGCTCGACCGCCCACCGTCTGCTCACGGCGCTCCGGGCCGAGGGGCTGGTCGACCAGGACGAGGCCACGGCGCGGTGGATGCCAGGCCCCGAGCTGTATCTCATGGGAACCGTCGCCGCAGCCCGCTACGACATCACTGAGCTGTCCCGCGACATCGTGCGCTCCCTCGCGGTGAAGACCGAGGAGAGCGCATTCCTCTCCACCCGCCGCGCCGACGAGACCGTGTGCCTGGTCCGCGAAGAGGGATCCTTCCCGATCCGCTCCTTCGTGCTCAGCGAGGGCGTGCGCTTCCCCCTGGGAGTGGCGAGTGCGGGACTGGCGATCCTCGCCTTTCTCCCCGACCACGATGTGGATGCGTACCTCGAGCGCCACCCCGAGCTCGACGAGCGCTGGGGGTCCGCACATGGCGAAGGGCCTCTGCGGCGGCGGCTGCGTGAGACCAAGGCCCAGGGCTACGCCGTGAACCCGGGGCTGATCGTCGAGGGATCGTGGGGCATGGCCGCCGCGGTGTTCGACCGGCAGGGGCGTCCGGAGTGGGCACTGAGCATCACCGGTGTCGAGTTCCGTTTCGACGCCGACCGGCTGCCGCAGCTCGGTCGCACGTTGCTCGCGCATGCACATCAGCTCTCCTCGCGGATCGCGGGCGGGCGACGCTGACGCAATAGATACCGCAGGGTATATACTTATTGGTATGCAAAAGTCCGAAGCGATCACCGCGATCGTCCTCGCCGCGCATGCGCTGGCTCGCATCGCGGCTCATGATGCGGGAAACGACGCGCCCTCCGCGCAATGGCGTGCCCTCAGCATCCTGAGTCAGCGCGGCGGCATGCGTCTCGGCGCGTTGGCTTCCGCGGCACGCACGACGCAGCCAGGCATGACGCGCCTCATCGGCGTGCTGGAGCAGGCAGGCCTCGTCGAGCGCACAGCCGACCCGGCCGACTCGCGCGCCACGGTCGTGAACGCCACGACCGAGGGCATCCGCGCCCTCGACGAGTGGCGCACCGAGCTCGGCAGCACCCTCGCCCCGCGCTTCGAGCACCTGAGCGATGACGACTGGCAGGCGATCGAGCGCACCGCCGCCATCCTCGGCGAGCGGGCGCAGGACACCGCAGACCACCAGACAGGAGAAGACGAATGAGCGGAACACCACAGGGATCGGTCTGGCGACAGCCCGCGCAGGTCTGGGCGGTCGCGTTCGCGTGCGTCGTGGCGTTCATGGGTATCGGTCTTGTCGACCCGATCCTGCCCGCCATCGCCGAGTCGCTCGAAGCATCTCCCGTCGAGACCGAGCTGCTGTTCACGAGCTACCTCCTCGTCACCGGCCTCGCGATGCTGATCACGAGCTGGATCTCGAGCCGCATCGGCGCGAAGGCGACACTGCTGGCGGGCCTGGCCCTCATCGTCGTCTTCGCTCTGCTGTGCGCGGTGAGCGGCAGCGTCGACTGGGTGATCGGGTTCCGCGCCGGCTGGGGTCTGGGCAATGCGCTCTTCATCTCCACTGCTCTCGCGACCATCGTCGGCGCCGCCGCCGGGGGCAGCGGTGCGGCGATCGTGCTCTACGAGGCAGCTCTCGGACTCGGCATCGCCGTGGGCCCGCTGCTCGGCGGTCTGCTGGGCGAGCTCAGCTGGCGGGGCCCGTTCTTCGGGGTCGTCGCCCTCATGGCCATCGGCTTCATCGCCGTGCTCACCCTCGTGCGCAGCGACGACGAGCGCCGTGAGCCGATGCCGTTCTCGGCTCCGTTCCGGGCCCTGCGCCGGCCGGCGCTCGCGGTGCTCGCTGTGACCGCCCTGTTCTACAACATCGGCTTCTTCGTGCTGCTGGCGTTTTCGCCCTTCCCCCTCGGATTCACGGCGATGGGCATCGGCCTGACGTTCTTCGGCTGGGGAGTCGGTCTTGCGGTGACGAGCGTATGGGTGGCGCCGGCGCTGATGCGCCGCTCGTCGCGGACGTCGATCATCCTTGCGACGCTGCCTCTTCTCGCGGTGGACCTGATCGCCGCAGGCCTGGTCGTCGAGAGCCCTGCAGCCCTGGTGGTGTGCATCGTGGTCGGCGGTCTGCTGCTGGGCATCATGAACACCGTGCTCACCGAGGCGGTGATGGAGGCCACCGACCTCCCGCGTTCTGTCGCGTCGTCCGCGTATTCGGCGGTGCGCTTCCTCGGCGGAGCGATGGCACCGCCGGTCGCGGCCGCTCTCGCTCATGCGTACGGCGACACGGTGCCCTACCTGTTCGCCGCCGGGGCCGTGCTGCTCGCGGCGCTGACCGTGCTGCTCGGACGCCGGGTGCTCGCGCACATCGACGATCCCGCTGACGACGACGCCGAGGACGCAGCGGCTATCCTCATCGGAGACGCCGCCTGAGGGCATCCCTCACCGAGGAGACATTGCCGTGACCGACTCCCTTCCGTCCCGCAGTCGTATCGTGCACGACCGCCTCGCCGACGCGGGCGTCGATGCGCGCATCGTCGTGCTGCCGGCCTCTGCGCGCACCGCCGCGCTGGCCGCAGAGGCGATCGGCTGCCCGGTCGGGGCGATAGCGGACAGTCTGGTGCTCGTGGCCGATGAGGAGCCGATCCTCGTGATGACCAGCGGCGCCCACCGTGTCGACTTCGGCGTGCTCGCGCAGCAGCTGGGCGCTGACGTCGTGACCATGGCGCCACCGGCCGCCGTGCGCGCGGCGACGGGTCAGGTGATCGGCGGAGTGGCACCCGTCGGGCATCCCGCTCCCCTGCCGACATACATCGACGGCGATCTGCGGGCCTTCGACGAGGTGTGGACCGCCGGGGGCACACCCGAGACCGTGATGCCGCTGACCTTCGCGCAGCTGGTGGAGGTCACCGGCGGCAGGCTGGTTCGCGTCGCCTGATCACTCGACCATCAGGTCGTCGATCTCGAGGTCCTCGTCGAGCAGGCAGTAGATGATCAGGTCGGGGTACTCCTCGGGTGCGATGTACAGCAGAGTGATGCCTCCGTCGCCGAAGACGACCACTCCATCGAGCGCGATGTCGTCCTTCAGTGCGGCCAGGGCCTCCGCCAGGTCGACCTCGTCGTCGTCATCTTCGTAAGCGGCCTCGGTGAGCTCTTCGACCACCTCCTGCTCCCTGGCATCGAGGATCTCCTCGGTCAGGCGCGCGAGGGCGTGCTGCACCGTCTCCTGCATGGTGCCGAGGTCAGGCAGATCCTCGCGCTCGACGGGCTCGTCGTCCTCGTCCTCCCCGTCGTCACCCTCTTCGTCGGAGTGGTCGAACTCCTCGTCGAATTCATACTCGACGGTGACGCGACGGCCACCAGGAAGTTCGACGGTCGCGGTCAGCGCGCCGTCTTCGTCGGTGTCGATGTCATCGAGATCGATCATGAGAGCTACCTCCTGTCCGCCATGTTCTCACCGGCGCGCCCGGGAGGGAAGAGCAGGATCGCGATCGCCTCGGCCGGCTGCCGCAGGCGCTGATCTAGGGTCGTCTGCATGAGAAGAACGCGCGGGAGGGTCGTCGATGTCGACACGATCGAGGACTTCGATCAACGCCTCACGCGCGGAACCAGCTCGCTGTCGGGATGGCGGATGCGCTCTCTCGACCTCACCGATCGCAGCGCCGCTCTGCGCTCGGTCGACGTCGCCGGATCACTGTTCCTCGGCTGCCGGCTGACGCTCGCCGACGAGGCATCCGTGCGCGCCCGTGGAGCCGTCGTGTTCCCCGCGCTGCCCGGCATCCCGATAGACACGTACCGCTCCTCCCTCTACTCGCCCGCGGAGCTGTTCGGCACCGGCGGGTACGCAGACAGTCCTGACGCGCGCACCTACGCCTGGTCGCAGCGGGAGACGTCACGAGATGCCGCTCTCGCGCAGTCGCTGCATGATCACAGCATCGACCTCGCACTCGCCGACTGGGTGTCGCATCGCCGTCTTGTCGGCGTCATGGGCGGGCACGGCATCGTTCGCGGCAGTCGAGAGTACGCCGATGGCGTCGAACTCGGGCAGCACCTGTCGCAGACCCTCACCGTCGCGACGGGCGGTGGGCCCGGGGCCATGGAGGCCGTCAACCTCGGCGGCTATCTCGCGGATCGAGGGCCGGATGCCCGCGAGCAGGCGCTCACCATGCTCGCCGCGGTGCCCGGGTTCGCGCCGAGCATCGCGGGATGGGCCGAGGCGGCGTTCACGGTGCGCGCGGAGTTCCCGGACGGCGGCGACTCGCTCGGCATCCCGACCTGGCACTACGGCCATGAGCCGCCGAACCCTTTCGCGAGTGCGATCGCCAAGTACTTCCGCAACGCGCAGCGTGAGGCGATACTGCTCGAGGTGTGCCAGGCGGGCATCGTGTTCCTGCCCGGCGCCGGCGGCACCGTCCAGGAGATCTTCCAGGACGCCTGCGAGAACTACTATGCCGACGAGTCCTCCGTAGCGCCCATGATCCTCGTGGGACGCGAGTACTGGAGCGAGCAGTTCCCCGCGTGGCCCCTGCTGCAGGCTCTCGCGAAGGGACGCCCGATGGAGCAGCACGTGCATCTCGTCGACACCGTGCAGGAAGCCGCTGACCTGGCGTCCGTGAAGGCCTGACGAGCGCAACGCGCCCGGCGCACGGGAGCGATTTGGCGCGACCCCCGGCCGCTGGTAATGTAATTCCTCGGCCGGGGAAATCTCCCGGGCCACGCACCTCTAGCTCAATCGGCAGAGCAACTGACTCTTAATCAGTGGGTTCAGGGTTCAAGTCCCTGGGGGTGCACGGATAAGCCCCGGTAGATCTCGCCATCTACCGGGGCTTTTCTGCATGTGCGCCTGTGCTGCGTCGGGTCCAGGCGTTCTCGAGAATGGGATCGCGAGGTGCCGGCAGGGCTGCGACTCCCAGCGAGATCAATCGGACACGGGAGCGGACACCGCGGGTGCGATCATGATGATCGCCGCTCCGAGCAGGCACACGGCGGAGCCGACATAGTCCCAGACGGTCGGCGTGAAGCCGTCGACGATGATGCCCCAGGCGAGAGAACCAGCGACGAAGATGCCGCCGTACGCGGCGAGCACGCGTCCGAAGTTCGCGTCCGGCTGCAGGGCCGCGAGGAATCCGTAGCCGCCCAGCGCGACCACGCCCAGCGCCGCGAGTATCCACCCGCGGTTCTCGCGTACGCCTTGCCAGATCAGCCACGCTCCGCCGATCTCTGCGACCGCGGCGAGAACGAAGAGGATGATGATGCGGGCAGAGGTCATCAATCCAGGATGCCCGAGACGCGAGCCTCACGGGCTTCGCGTCGCTCGATCCGCTGGTCTGCGTCAGGACCGGAATTGTGGTCGACGAGCGATCCGGGCGGTACGCCTCGGCTAGCCCTCCGGAGCGTTCTCCTCGATCAGGCGGATGCCGCCGCTCGTGTTGGCGGAGTGCATGAGGCGCTCGAGCCATTCGAGATTCAGCTTGTCGGGAGCACCCTGGTCGAACTCGAAGAGCAGTGGGATGGCCGGATGCAGCCAGATCGTCGATCTGCCTGTGCCGTTGCCGGAGCAGTGACGCCACGAAAGCGTGAAGCTCTCGTTGCGACGCAATTTGGCCACGACGACTGCTTGAAGGTGGGCAAGGGTCCTGTCATCGATGTCTATCGGTACGTCTGAGTCGCCATACTTGAGCACGCCCATGCCGCCCACCGTAGCGGCGCCTCCGAGCCCAGGCAAAGCCGAGCGGGCACTTTCCTCGATGACTCCAGGCGGCGATCGCCGTAGAGTTCCGGCATGGACATCACTCCTGACGTCGTTGTCACATTGCGTCCGGACGAGGTGTTCGTGTTCGGCAGCAACGCGAGCGGCCAGCATGGCGGCGGCGCCGCCAGGGTCGCATACGAGCGGTTCGGCGCGGTGTGGGGCGAGGGACACGGTCATCATGGTCGGAGCTACGCGATCGACACCATGAGCGGCCTGGGCGTGCTCGCCTCTGAGGCTCGTGCGTTCCTGACCTACGCCGCAGAGCACCCGGATCTGCGGTTCCTGCTGACGCCTGTGGGGTGCGGCATCGCCGGATACACGCCCGAGCAGGTCGCACCCCTGTTCGCCGGCGCGCCCGACAACGTCACCGTCCCGTCATCCTTCGCGCCTTTTCTCTGACGCCCGTCCTCCGACATCCGGGCACGGCGTATCGTTTCTGGACCGATATCCTGCGAGCCTCTGACGCGAAGGGTCGCCGCTTATCCTGGATGGGTGACCGACACTCGCGCCGACGCCGACCTCGCTGCCGATCTCACCCTCGCACTGCGCCTGGCCGACGCGGCCGACGAGCAGTCGCTCCCCCGCTTCGATGCGGCTGACCTGCAGGTCTCCCGCAAGGCCGACCGCTCGCATGTGACCGACGCCGACCTCGCCACCGAGCGCGCGATCCGCGAGATCCTGACGATCGAGCGTCCTGCCGACGGGATCTTCGGCGAGGAGTACGGCGCCGAGGGCGACACCCACCGTCAGTGGATCATCGACCCGATCGACGGCACAGCCAACTTCCTTCGCGGCGTGCCGCTGTGGGGCACGATGATCGCCCTCGCGATCGATGGCGTCCCGCGCGTCGGCGTCGTGAGCATGCCCGCGCTGTCGCGCCGCTGGTGGGCTGCCGAAGGCCTTGGCGCCTGGACGGACCCCTCCGACTCGCCACGCCGCCTGGCGGTGTCTGCAGTCGATTCGCTCGACGACGCGAGCGTCAGCTTCCAGAGCATCGGCCAGTGGGCGGATGCCGGGAAGCTGCCCGAACTCCACGCGGTCGCTGAGCGCGTCTGGCGCGACCGCGCCTACGGCGACGTCTACAGCTACATGCTGCTCGCCGAAGGGCGCATCGACATGGTCGCCGAGTTCGACGTCAAAGAGTACGACATCGCCGCGGCTGTGGCGATCGTCCGAGAAGCCGGCGGCCGCATGACCGCCTTCGACGGCACCGAGACCCTGTCGGCGCTGTCCACGCTCGCCACGAACGGCATCCTGCACGACCCCTTCCTGTCCCTGTTCCGCGACGCGCGACTCCCCTAGGCGCGTCTCCGCCCCTCCCCTCACTCCAACGGATCTCATGAGCCCCCGCACCCCCCTGGCCTTCAGTGTGCTTGCAGCGACTCTGCTGCTGGCATCCTGCGCCTCACCAGACCCCGCCCCCACAACCCCTCCGCCTGCATCATCCTCGGCCAGCGCCGAGCCCTCGACCGCCGTGACGACCGCGCCGGTCGACGACGAGACCCCGGCCGCCGACGCGGACCCCACCTGCGAGACCATCATCACCAAGGGCACCGTCGAGGCCCTCACCTCGCAAGGATGGACCTCCAGACAGCAGGAGCTGCGCATCGGCGACACCCTCGTCGAAGAAGGTCTGATGTGCATGTGGGCGGACTTCAGCACCCCGTCCGACCACGGCCAGATGTACGGCTGGGGCACAGTGGACGAGCGCACCTCCGAGACCGCTCAGTCGAACCTTCAGCGCGACGGCTGGCTGCGCTCGACCGAGGGCGACCTCGTGTACTTCACCGAGGATCCCGACTACGCGATCGCGACCGACGAGGACGGCTTCGGCATGACCTACGAGTTCGGCGACGGCTGGGTGAAGTTCGCAGACACGAAACAGGGCCTGCTGCTCATCGACTGGAAGGGATGAGCGAACAGGCCCCCGGCTGAAGGCGCCGCCACCGGCGGCGCCTTCTGTCACTTCTGGCGCTGGTTCCAGTTGTCGGTGCGACGCGTGGCCGAGCCGCGCTGGCGCATCACGTAGGCCATGGCGAGGCTGACGAGGATGATGCCGCCGCTGAACGCGACACCCTGCCACTCCGGCATCTCCCATGCGGCGCCGAACAGCCAGAAGCCGCCCAGGAACAGGACCATGAACACGATGAAGTCGACCACGTCGAAGCCTTTCCGATCGTCGGATTACCCTCCCAGCTTAGCGGTCTGACAGCGCCGGCCGTCGCCCCGGCCCCACCGGGACCCGCCGCTAGAGTGGGCACATGCCGAGGACCCTTCCGTGACCGAGACGACCGGCCGTCCAACGCGCAGAGGACGCCCAGGGCACGATCGCGAAGACGTCATCCGCGCCGGTGTGCAGCTCTTCAATCAGCAGGGCTACGACGCCACATCGGTGGCTGATCTCACCACGCACCTGGGTCTGACGAAGTCCGCCCTGTACCACCACGTTGAATCGAAGGCCCAGATCCTGGAGATCGCTCTCGATGATGCCCTCGGAGGTCTCGAGTCAGCCCTGCAGGACGCCTTGCAGCGTCCGACTCCGGCCGAGCGGCTCACCGCGATCGTCGACGGCGCCGTGCGGGTGCTGACCGAACGTCAGCCGCAGGTGACCCTACTGCTTCGTCTGCGTGGCAACAGCGCCATCGAGCTCGCGGCGCTGGAACGTCGCCGTCGCTTCGACCACACCGTCACGGACCTGGTGCGGGAAGCACAGGCCGAGGGCCTGGTACGGAGCGACCTGGATGCCGGCGTAGCGACGCGACTGATCTTCGGAATGATCAACTCCGTCGTCGAGTGGTACCGCCCCGACGGCCCCGTCGATCCGGAACTCCTGGGCGCCGAGATCCGCACAGTGGCGCTCGACGGCCTGCGGCCGCGACACGACGCCCCTCAGACATGAGAAGACCCCGCGGTCCCTCACTCTCATGAGGGACCGCGGGGTCATCCACAGTGACAGCGGCTGGTGGAGCTGGGGGGAATCGAACTCTGCCCAGGCACACGGAACGATAGCGCCCTGGCGAAATCACCCGGGTTTTGGTGGGGCAAGGGAGGGGCAGCCGAAGTAGCGGAGTATCGAAAGTGGGCTCAGAATGTGCTCACTAAGTCGCGTCGCCGAGCCGCGTGCCCGTCCCTCATTGTCCGAGCTCGGCGCAAATGGTGTCTTCCTTGGTGCCGTCGTGGCGAGGGTGGGCGCGCTCGAATGCGAGCAGGGCTTCGGGCAGTATGGCCCTATGGTCTCCCCGGCCACCGACATACGCTGTCCGCATGGGCGTGGGGGCAACCAATCGCGCAGGGAACCGGACCCTCCGCCGAGCACGACCCCCGAAGAGGTCACCTAGGAATGAGCCTGAGTTCGCTCAGTCTGTACGCTCAGGCCTATGACTTCACTGGGGGCCGCGTTCAACCCGAAGCGGAACAGCCTGAATGCTCTGCGGTTGCTTTTGGCAACGGCGGTGATCGTCTCTCATTCGTGGCCGTTGAACGGGCACGGTGACGAGCCAGCCGGCCCTGGTGCGTTCAACTCGCTCGGATCGTGGGCGGTTGCCGGGTTCTTCGTGATCTCCGGATACCTGATCGCGGGCAGCCGGGACCACTCGAAGCTCGGCCCGTTCCTGTTGCGTCGACTCCTGCGGATCTATCCAGCGTTCATCGTCGTGCTCGCGGTGACAGCATTTGTGTTCGCCCCGCTTTCAGCATTCGTCATGGGCGACTACTCGATCGGCGCTGGGCTTGAGTACCTGGTCAAGAACGCGGGCCTATACATCTTCACGTTCGAAATGACTGGCACGCTGACAGACGCGCCATACGCGGGAGCGTGGAACGGGTCGCTGTGGACGCTGTTCTACGAGGCTTTGTGTTACCTCGCCATCGGGCTCGCAATGACGTTCATCTCGCGACGATGGCTCGTGCGCGTGCTCGTCGTCACGCTGGTCGCCGGAATGGCCGTCACCGCCGCGCACGTGTATCTTGACGTGCTGCACATCAACGTAATCCTGCACACTGTGCGCCTCGGAACCTACTTCGCCGCCGGTGCGCTGTTGTATTTCCTCCGCCACCGGGTCGCATACCGGTGGGAGTTCGCCGCAGCATCCGCTGCGGCCGTCGTGCTGACGATTGTAACTGGCACGTTCGACATCCTGGCGGCGGTTCCCCTGGCGTACCTCTGCATGTGGCTTGGCGTCGCGTTGCCACTGCACCGGGTCGGCGCCGAGAACGACATCTCCTACGGGATGTACGTCTATGCCTTCCCGGTGCAGCAACTTCTCGCGATCACGATCGGGCGAGACCTGCCGCTCTGGCTCTACGTTCTGACCTCAATCGCCGCGACGGTGCCGCTCGCATGGGCGAGTTGGTTGCTCGTCGAGCGCCCGGCGATGAAACTCCGGGCTCGCGTGAAGCCCCCGCGCACCACCGTGCGCACGCTCGAGGCCGCAGGTCAGGGCTGAGCCGCAATCCTCGTCGGTGCACCCCAGTGACGAGGGGCCCACTGAGTTTGCGCCCAAGGGAACGCAGCGACCGAAAGCGCATCCACCGGGTCTCGACCCTCTCGGATGTTCAGCGCCCGATACTTCGCCACAATGTCCCCTGAGCTGGACCACGGGTCTACGCCCAGGAACTCCCGCTCGTAGAATCCCGGCTCCGCGTTGAACGCGTGAACGAAATTGTTCGTGTCGGTGGAGACCATCCCGTACTTCTGGATCGCACGGATCACCATTCGCAGAAACGGCGGATATGGGCCTGTCTCGGATAGGTCGAGGCCCATCGGCAGGCGCGCCCATTGGCCGTGGATTGGCACCATGTCGCTCGGATTTGAGGTGTCGCCGTCCCCTGATTGAGGAGGCCAAGATGCTCCCTTGGTGACGTAGCGCAGCCCGTTCGGGTCGATCGCTTCGCCGAGGCTTGTAGGGAGCGCCATGTTCGCGCATGTGAATGCGATCGCATGGTTGATCTCCCCCTTCCGCGCCCCGGCGATGTCAATCCACCCCGCCCAATTGTGCATGCGGACCACAGTCTGCGATCCCTCACGCAACTGCATAGGGTAGTTGCGCTCCACCAGATCTGCGAGATCACGCTCATAGAGGGTGAATCCGCCGACGAGCGCGGTGAATCGGTTCTTGTAGCCGGCGGACTGCTCGACCAGGTAGTACTCGCGGATGAGGCCGGAACCGATGTCGATAATTAGGACGCCGGAGTCCTGCCCGCCCTGCAAGCATGACTCGTCCAGCCACGCGGGCCACGGGACCCACCCGGATAGAACCTCGTGCCCGTACCTGCTCGCGCCGATCCCACCGCATGTCATGTGCACACGGTGAATGCCAGGCATGCGGGAATCCACGATGACCGTCTGCACCGGGTGCGTGCCGCTGACGGACGTGTTCAGGGCTGTCGGCCCGAACCCCGATCCATAGTTGACGTTCGCAGCCATCCAGGTGGCCATGTCACCGGACCGTGCTGCGAGCGGCATCGCGGAGACATCACGAGTGAAGACCGATCCGGCCGGAAGGTATGGGTCGAATGGCGAACGACGGACGGTCGTGTAGTCGTTCTCTGGCCGAGACCATCCATTCCCGTCCCATGTCTTCGGTATGACGGGCACCCACTCATTGCGAGATGCGTCATGCCTGCGAATCGCAGCGACCATGTCAGAAGCCCACCTTGCTCATCTTGATGCTGTCAATCACGGTCCCTGTGCCGGCGCTGTTCTTGCGCATCCAGATCTCGCGCGGCCCGTCGCGGAGCGAACCAGGATCGAACTTCGTCGAATCGGAGAGATCCCAGACGCGGACGTGGCTCGCCGGGTCGGTGATGGTCACCGTCGTCACGTAGATCTGGATCACCCAGAGTCCGGCCTGTGGGACCAGCGTGGCGCCGCTGCCGGGACCGACTTCGGCGCCACCTCCGGCACCATTGGCGACTCGGAGACCCACCGACGACGGACCGAGCGCCAGCTCGACATAACCGAGAGGCTTGCCCTCGACCCTGCTGGGGCCGCGCACGGACAAGTCGAAGTCTTCCGCGAGCGTCGTAACCTCGAGCTCGACGCGCAGGTTCCGCATGGCAGGAGCGAGCACGAGTCGACCGATACCCGAAGTCACGCCAGATGCGACAGCCCGGCCAGCCCCATCCACGTTCCACGCCGCAGCATCCACCCATGAGGGAGTCAGTGTGCCGCCGAGACCCAGGTCCGCGACTCGGCCTGTTATATCCGGGTCGGCACTGCCACCGAAACCATCCGAAGTCATCACGGTCACCGCGCTGGGGTCTGGGAAATCGTGCACGAACGACACGACTCCGGAGGCCAGAACGTACCCCAGCTTCGCGACAGGGGTAACCGTCACAGTCCTCGGGTACGCACCTGAGGTGGAGAGCGTGGCACCTGGCATCAGGGTCGCCCCCACGCCGCCGCCGCCCGACGTCCACACGTACTCGACGCCGATCACTCCAGTCGGCACCGTGAACCGCGACAGCGCGTCGTCCCACGCCAGCGTCGGCGGGTTCACCGGCGTCGGCACGAACTGCTCCGTCGTGTCGATCCAGACCACCGGCAACCCACCCTCGGTCGCGTTCTCGGGCGGGGTCGACTGCACCTTGAAGACGGCACCCTGCGCCTCGCTCACCTCACTCAGCGCGATTGCCTGAGCCTGAGCCGCTGATGCCGCCGCTTCAGCGGCTGCCGCCTGGGCCTGCAGCACCGCTGGCCCTGCAGCTTCAGCGCCCTCCTCAGCCGCGAGGATCGAAGCGGACCACGAGTCCGATATCGACACTGCGCCGCCCGCGACTGTTCCTGCCGGCACGGTGAGATCGATGTCGATCGGCTCACTTCCGGCTGGGACGACGAACGGGCCATACGCGTACGCCTTCTCGCCGATCTGCGCTGTCGCCGTGTACGTGTGGCTGAACGAGTCCGGCGATGATGTGTCGATGATCGCTCCAGTCACAGCGTCACGCCATCCCGAGAGATCCGTTAGCGGCAGCGGGAGTGACACCTCGCTGCCGTTGGACTCACCGGTCACGGTAGTGCCGGTCGCTTCGAACCGGTAACCGGTCGCTCCCCACACCAACGAACGGGACGCCTTAATCTGGACAGTCACCCTCAGGGGCATGGACGATTCGAGGCTCGCAGCGCCACCGAGGGTGACGATGCGGGTCGGAATGTATGCGGGGTACGCCGTGATTGGAGCCCTCTCAGAGTCTTAGTAGCGGGGCGGGGAGGTGCGCTGTTCGAGCGCGGACGCGGTGCTCTTCGTCACCATGACGTAGGAGGCCTGAGTGACGACGATCGCGAGCAACACGAGGGCCGGCCACGCCGGCACCGTGTCGCCGGTGTACACATAGTAGAAGCCAAGCACGACGGCCGTGAGCACCAGGGCCACGACGAGTGCGACGACCTTCTTCACGGTCCGAGACCATGCCGGTCGCTGGATCAGCGCCTGCACATAGGGGGCGGGCAATGCCAGGAGCACGAGCACCCCGGCGGGAATGGTGGGAAGAGTGATGTCCATCAGGACCCCTTTTGGGTAATGACGTGAGCGATACGGCCGAAGTCTTTGCGGATACCGCGGATGTCGAATTGAGTGCCACCAAGGTCGCTGCGGAGCGCCTGCACGTTTTCGCGCAACTGCACGGTGTCGTCGGAGGCTTCCCGGGCCGCGCGCACGGCGTGTTCAGCGAGCTACCCTCGACACCTACGCCGACCCGTTCGACGACGACCTGGACGACGTCGCAGCAGGCTCGATGAACGCGCGACAGCGGCAGATGTGGGCAAAGTGTGGGCAGGGCTCGCCGCCTGACCAGTTATCCACATACGCAAAAAGGCCCGCCTCCCCAATGTTTCCATGGGGAGGCGGGCCTCTTCGTGTGACAACGGCTGTGGTGGAGCTGGGGGGAATCGAACCCCCGTCCGACGCTGCTAATCCACGTCTTCTCCGGGCGCAGTCTGTGAAAGCGTTCTGCTCGGCTCCGACCTTTGTCACAGACACCTAAGTCGACGAGCCCAGTCTGGGAAGAGTCCCACGTGACGTCCAGACGCCGTCACGCAGCAAGATCCCTAGATGACGCCAGGGTCCGTATCGGGATCACATACGGTCTGACGGACTATCGGGCTCGCTTAGGCAGCGAGGGCGAAGTCGTTGCGCTTGGATTCGGCAACTATAGGTTCGCAGGGAGCGTTCACGAGATAACCCTGCATCCTCGGCCCGCTTCTCGTCGATACACAGGCGCCGTCGAAACCGATCAGCCCCGTGGACCTTCTCGCGAAGGAGCCGCTGTCACACTGTGGAATTACCAGCGGGAGCATGTGCTCCCGAGCATCACAGACTACAACGGATCCACCCCGGATGCTATTCCGCGAGCACCACGCCGGTGCCGTGCCGTACAGTCGCACGCATGAGTGAAGTCATCATCACCGTGCGCGGCGAGCATGAGCTGCGCGTCGCCCCCGAACGTGCGACCGTGCACCTCTCGGTCTCCTTCGAGGGCCCCAGCCGCGCTGAGGTCGTGGAGCGCACTCTCGCGGCTGCGGCCCCCGTGCGCGAGGGCATCGAATCCCGCAAGACAGCGGGCAGCGTCGCCGAGTGGACCAGCCAGCGGGTGAGCGTGTACGCCGACCGACCGTGGAACAGCGAGGGCAAGAAGCTGGCACCCGTCTACCGTGCGAGCATCGACTTCACCGCCACGTTCTCGGACTTCTCCGAGATGTCCGTCTGGGTGACCGACATCTCGGCCGACGACGGTCTGACGGTCTCCTCGGTCGACTGGCACCTCACCCCCGAGACCGAGCGCGAGGTCGAGCGCGAGGTCGCCACCCAGGCGGTCGGCATCGCCGTGTCGCGCGCGCAGGCCTACGCTGAGGCGCTCGGATTGCACAGCGTCACCCCGAAGGAGATCTCCGATCGCGGGCTGATGTCGACGGAGAGCGCCTCATTCAAACCCGTGGCCATGAGGGGCATGGCAATGGACTCCGCTCCGGCCATGGAATTCCACGGCGAGGAGATCACGGTCTCCGCCACAGTCGAAGGTCGCTTCTCGGCATCCTGAGCGACGCCTGCTGCGGGCGGACGTCCGCCCGCAGCAGATCGCTCAGCTGACGGTGAAGGGCGCGAGCTCGGCGGCGAGGCGCTCCGAGACGTGGGCATGCACGGCGGTGCCGTTCTCTTCGTGCTCAGCCGAGATCAGCACACCGCTCTCGTGCACGGCCGAGATGAGGTCGCCGCGGTCGTACGGCACCAGCGCGCGGACCTCGACGGCCGGCATCGGCAGCCGGCGCTCGATCTCCGCCCGCAGTTCGGGGATGCCCTCCCCCGTGCGCGACGACACGAAATGCGCGTCTGGCGCGAGCCCGCGCAGCACCAGCCGCTCGTCGGCGTCGATCAGGTCGGCCTTGTTGAAGACGACGATCTCGGGGATGTCCCGCCCGCCGACATCTCCGATCACGTCGCGCACAGTCTGCAGCTGGGCCGACGGGTCGGGATGCGAGCCGTCGACCACGTGCACGAGCAGGTCCGCCTGACCGACCTCCTCGAGGGTGGATCGGAACGCCTCGACGAGCTGGTGCGGCAGGTTGCGCACGAATCCGACGGTGTCGGCGAGGGTGTAGACCCGGCCGTCAGCCGACTCGGCGCGGCGCACGGTGGCATCCAGGGTTGCGAACAGGGCGTTCTCGACCAGAACGCCCGCACTGGTCAGCGCGTTCAGCAGGCTCGACTTGCCGGCGTTCGTGTATCCGGCGATCGCGACGGACGGGATCGTGTTGCGTTTGCGCTCAGCGCGCTTGGCATCGCGAGCGGGTGCGAAGTCCCGGATCTGCTTGCGCAGCTGCGCCATGCGCGTGCGGATGCGGCGGCGGTCGAGCTCGATCTTCGTCTCACCCGGTCCACGCGAACCCATACCCGCGCCGCCGGCACCGACCTGGCCACCGGCCTGGCGGCTCATCGACTCACCCCAGCCGCGCAGGCGCGGAAGCAGGTATTCGAGCTGTGCCAGCTCGACCTGAGCCTTGCCCTCACGGCTCTTCGCATGCTGACTGAAGATGTCGAGGATGACGGTGGTGCGGTCGATGACCTTCACCTTCACGACGTCCTCGAGGGCGCGGCGCTGGCTGGAGGCGAGCTCGGTGTCGGCGATCACCGTGTCCGCGCCGACGGCGGCGACGATCTCTTTCAGCTCCTGCGCCTTGCCTCGGCCGAGGTAGGTCGCGGGGTCGGGATGCGGCCTGCGCTGCAGCAGACCGTCGAGCACGACGGCGCCGGCGGTCTCGGCGAGAGCGGCGAGCTCGCGCAGCGAGTTCTCGGCATCCTCCTGCGCACCCTGTGGGTACACGCCAACCAGCACCACGTTCTCGAGGCGCAGCTGGCGGTACTCCACCTCGGTGACGTCTTCGAGCTCGGTGGAGAGGCCCGCGACGCGACGAAGCGCATGTCGGTCCTCGAGGTCCCACTGCTCGCCGTCCGCATCGGTGTGGGCGGCGGATGCCGTGTCCTGCAGCGCCTGAGCTGCGCCGAACACGCGCGGCTGAGTGCGCGGCTCGGAATTCGCCAGCACGCGATCCAGTGCATCCTGTGTGGTGTTGTCGTCGTTGGTGTTCGTCATCCGGTGGTGAACTCTGTCCTCTCTGAGAAGCGCCTTAACCTTAGCCCGCGGTGTCCGGTACGCTCACTGCATGCCGTCGTCCGATCATTACTTCAGTGCGGCCCCGGCCAGTGCCGAGAATCTTCGAACCATCACGGTCCCGCTCGCGGGGCGCGACCGCGAGGTGACCACCGCCGGCGGCGTGTTCAGTCCCGACCGTCTCGACACCGGCACCGCGGTGCTGTTCGCCAACATGGCTCCTCTGCCGCCCAGCGGCAATTTCCTCGACCTCGGATGCGGTTGGGGTCCGATCACCCTCACCATGGCCCTCTCAGCGCCGCACGCCACCATCTGGGCGGTCGACGTCAACGAGCGGGCGCTGGATCTGACCCGACGCAACGCCGAGTCCCTTGGCCTCACCAATGTCAACGCCGTGAAGCCCGAGGATGTTCCCGACGATGTCGCGTTCACGACGATCCGCTCGAACCCGCCGATCCGCGTCGGCAAGAGCGAACTGCACAGCATGCTCGAGCGCTGGATCCCCCGTCTCGACGAGCGCAGCGACGCGTGGATGGTCGTGCAGCGAAACCTCGGCTCGGACTCGCTGCAGCGATGGATGACGTCGGTCTTCACCCCGGGATACAGCGTGACCCGAGCCGCGACGGGCAAGGGCTACCGCATCCTCAAGGTGCGTCGCCACGGCAATCCCCCGACTGCACCGATCGTCCTGCCCGAGTAGCCACGTCCGTCGCCACGCGCGGTCAGACCAGATCGATCTCGCCTCGGAAGACCAGCTGCGCAGGCCCCGACAGGGCGACGTGCTCACCGTCTTCGGCGGGGAACATCCGCACGCCCAGCACTCCACCAGGCACCTCGACCCGCCACTGGTGAGGGGCGCGCGAGCCCGCCCAATGACGCACGGCGAGGGCTGTCGCGGCGACGCCCGTTCCGCAGCTGAGGGTCTCGCCCACGCCCCGCTCGTGCACGCGCATGCGCACGTGCCCGATACCGTCACGCACCAGGGGTTCCGCGGGCACGACGAACTCGACGTTAGCGCCGTCGACAGGTGCGGGGTCGAGCACAGGGGTGGGGTTGAGATCGAGACCGGCGAGTTCGTCGTCGGATGCCAGTGCCACGACGATATGCGGGTTGCCGACATCGATTCCGAGCCCCGGGCGGGGAACGGACAGTCCTGCCGCCCGCGCGAGCGGTTCGCCGCCGGCGAGCTTCCACAGGCCCAGATCGACCTGGTAGCCGCTCTCGGACCGCATCACGTCGCGGACACCGGCTCGCGTGCCGATGGGCAGCGTCGAGCCGCTCTCCATCGTCGCGAGGCCGGCCCGCAGAAGGTAGTGGGCGAAGACGCGGATGCCGTTCCCGCACATCTCGGCAATCGAGCCGTCGGCGTTGCGGTAGTCCATGAACCACTCGGCGTCGGGCTCCTCCGCGAGGGCTGCCGCGCCCTCAGGCAGCGAGCGTGAGCGAACGACGCGCAGCACGCCGTCGGCACCGACGCCGAAGTTGCGGTCGCACAGCGCCTGCACTTGAGCGGCGGTGAGATCGAGTGCCCCGTCGACGTCTTCGATGATCACGAAGTCGTTGCCCGTGCCGTGCCCCTTGGTGAATGCGACCATGCGAACAGTCTAGAGATCGCGCCCACCGGCCACGCGATATCTGCTGCACAGGAAGCTGCGATTGCGTGCCACTTCGATCAGCTCGAGGTCCAGCCGGCGCGGCAGCAGCGGCGCTCCGGAGCCGAGCGTGACGGGTGCGTACTGAACCCACACCTCGTCGAGCAGTCCTGCGTCGGCGAACTGGCCGGCGAGGTCTCCCCCGCCGACGATCCAGATGTCCTTCCCTTCGGCGGCGGCCGTCATCTCCGCGTGCACCTGGCGAACATCCGCCTGTGTGAAGCGCACGTCACCCTGCTCGGGCGGCGACAGGTCGCGATGCGTGAAGACCCAGGTCGGCTGGGTGTACTGCCAGCGGCCCATCTCGTGGTCCATCACCCATTCGAAGGTCGACGCGCCCATCGCGAGGGCGCCGACCCCGCGGATGAATCCGGGATAGGCCATCGGCCCGTTCTCATCGAAATCCTGCGTCAGGAGCCAGTCGAGGGAGTGCTCGGCGGTGGCGATGAAGCCGTCGAGCGATGACGCCGTGTAGAAATGCGTAGCCATGTGCTCATCGTGCAGGAGACCACCGACACTCGCCAGGCCCTCAGTCGGTGAGAGCGGCGACATCGACGGACCCTTCGGCCCATTCGATGTCGGGATAGCGCTTGAACCACGACACCTGACGCCGAGCGTAACGGCGTGTGAGCGCCTGGGTCTCGGCGATCGCCTGATCCTGAGTGAGATCGCCGCGCAGCTGCCCGAGCGCCTGCGCGTAGCCGATCGCACGTGAGGCGGTGACGCCCTGCTCCAGGCCTTCGTCCCGAAGCCGCTCCACTTCGCCGAGCATCCCGTCCTGCCACATTCGCTCGACACGCCGGTCGAGGCGTTGGACGAGCTCTTCGCGCGGTGTCCGAAGACCGATGATCCGGGTCGCGGCGTGCCATAGCTCGGGCTTCTCCGGCAGGACCGCACCGTGCGTCGCACCGCCCTGCTCGACGACCTCGAGCGCGCGCACGATCCGCCGGCCGTTCTTCGGATCGATCCGTGAGGCGGTCGCCGGATCGCGTTCCTTGAGCCGCTCGAAGAGCGCCGCGGCGCCGCCCTGTTCGAGCTCGGCTTCCAGACGCGCCCTGACCGCGGCATCCCTGGGCGGGAATCGGAAGTCGAAGATGACGCTGGAGACGTACAGACCGGATCCGCCCACGAGGATCGCATCGCCCCCGCGCCCATGGATCGCGGCGATCGCGTCACGGGCGATCGGCTGGTACCAGGCGACCGCGGCCTCGTCGGTCACCGCTCGGACGTCGAACAGGTGGTGCGGGATGCCCCGCCGCTCGTCTTCGCGAAGCTTCGCCGTGCCGATGTCCATTCCGCGGTACAGCTGCATCGCGTCGGCGTTGACGATCTCGGCCGTGTTGCCCTGCGCACGCAGGTGCTCGGCGAGATCGAGCGCCAGGTCGCTCTTGCCGGTGCCGGTCGCCCCGACGACGGCCCAGAGACGCGGCGAACCCTCGGTCAAGAGCCGACGGGACGCAGCGTGGGAAGGCCCAGAGAGACCGCTCGGGGTGCCCCTGAGTCCGACGCGGGTGCGGGAACACCGCAGGAGGCCGCCTGCGCACGATCCCATGCGTCACCGCCGCGGGTGCGTCGGATGCGAAGCGGAGCGCCAGTGGGATCGTCGGCGAGGAGGTGGAAGGGCGCGCCGTGAGTGATCCTGACCGTGACCACATCGCCGGGACGCGGGAGCTCTGATCCGGGTGTGACCTCGAAGTGCACGAGACGGTTGTCTTCCGCACGCCCCGTGAGACGGTGCGTCTCGGTGTCCTTCTTGCCTTCACCGACGGAGACGAGCACCTCGACCTCGCGGCCGACCTGCTTCTGATTCTCTTCGAGCGAGATGCGCTCCTGCAGGGCGATCAGTCGCTCATACCGCTGCTGAACGACTTCCTTGGGCACCTGGTTCTCCATGGTCGCGGCGGGTGTGCCCTCGCGGATGGAGTACTGGAAGGTGAAGGCGCCGGAGAACCGTGACTGCTCGACGACGCGCATGGTGTCTTCGAAGTCCTCATCCGTCTCACCGGGGAATCCGACGATGATGTCGGTGGTGATCGCGGCGTGCGGGATGCGCTCGCGCACACGCTCGATGATGCCGAGGTAGCGCGAGCTGCGATACGAGCGGCGCATCGCCCTGAGGATGCTGTCGCTGCCGGACTGGAGCGGCATGTGCAGCTGCGGCATGACATTCGGCGTATCCGCCATCGCGTCGATCACATCGTCGGTGAACGCCGCCGGGTGCGGGCTCGTGAAGCGGATCCGCTCGAGTCCCTCGATCTCACCCGCAGCGCGCAGCAGCTTGCTGAACGCCTGGCGGTCGCCGAACTCGACCCCATACGAGTTGACGTTCTGTCCGAGCAGAGTGACCTCGATGGCGCCGTCCTCCACCAGCAGGCGGATCTCGTTGAGGATGTCGCCCGGTCGCCGGTCCTTCTCCTTGCCGCGGAGGCTGGGCACGATGCAGAACGTGCACGTGTTGTTACAGCCGACCGAGATCGACACCCATCCGCTGTGGGCGGAGTCGCGCTTCGTCGGCAGCGTCGAGGGGAAGATCTCGAGCGATTCGAGGATCTCGAGCTCGGCCTCGCCGTTATGGCGGGCGCGCTCGAGCAGACCGGGAAGCGAACCCATGTTGTGCGTGCCGAAGACGACGTCGACCCAGGGTGCCTTGTCGAGCACGGCCTGCTGGTCCATCTGCGCGAGGCAGCCGCCGACCGCGATCTGCATGCCCTCGTGCTTGTCCTTGCGGGACTTCAGGTGGCCGAGCGTTCCGTACAGCTTGCCCGCGGCGTTGTCGCGCACGGCGCACGTGTTGATGATCACGATGTCGGCTTCGTCGCCGGCATCCGCTGGCACGTAGCCCGCGCTCTCGAGCGAGCCCGACAGGCGCTCGGAGTCGTGCACGTTCATCTGGCAGCCGAAGGTGCGCACCTCGTAGGAGCGGCGGCGCCCGTCGGCGGTGATCGCCGCGTCGGAGGGCGCGATGATCGTCGGTTCGGAGGAGAGAGAAGACATGGTGAGTCCATTCTACGAGCCGCCGAGCACACTGGCAGGGCGGCTCGTAGAACGGATGCTCAGTCGGATTCGACGAATCGGACGCCGCTCGGACGAGCGGTTGCGCGGCGCACCCCGACCTCGCCGAGAGCGGTGCGGGCCGCGCTCATCGCGACCGACCCGCCGTAGCCGCGTCGTGCGAGTTGGCCGTGCAGCCGTCGCAGTGCGGTATCGAAGTCGAGCCGGCTCATACCCGCCGCCTTGCTTCGAGCGAACTCCAGCGCGCGCTCGGCATCATCGTCCGGCAGCTCTTCCAGCGCGTCATCGATGATGTCGCGCGGGATGCCCCGCTGCGCGAGTGAGCGCGCGAGGGCGATGCGCCCCTGCCCCTTGCGCTCGGACCCGGAGGTCACCAGCAGCGAGGCGAGGGTGTGGTCGTCGAGGTAGCTGCGACGCTGGAAGTCGTCGATGACGTCTTCTATGGAGTCGCGGTCGAGATCGTTCTCGCGCAGTACCGACCTGGCCTCCGACACCGACAGCTGCTTGGCGCGCAGCTTGCGCACCAGCGCTTCCTCGGCCCGCCGACGCACCTCGTCGGCGTCCGGCTCGGCCTGAATCACGTCGACATCGTCGCTCGCATCCCTGAACCGCGCGCCGGCCGGCAGCGCCGACCCCATGGAAGGGTCGGCGCCTCGGCCGCCGAACAGCGGAATGATCGGTGCGAGCTCGTCATCATCAGCGGATTGCACAGCTCACCCCGGTTGTTGAGCGACGTCGAAACACGGTTGTTGAGCGACGTCGAAACACGGTTGTTGAGCGACGTCGAAACACGGTTGTTGAGCGACGTCGAAACACGGTTGTTGAGCGACGTCGAAACACGTCGGACGAGGACATCAGGCCGGGCGGCGCTCGGCGAGTTCGTCGACGGTCGCCTCCGCCTTGACGCCCACGCCCAGCTTCTGCTTGATCTGTGTCTCGATCGCCATCGCGACGTCGTCGTTCTTGATCAGGAAGTTGCGGGCGTTCTCCTTGCCCTGCCCCAGCTGGTCACCGTCGTAGGTGTACCAGGAGCCGGACTTCTTGACGATGCCGTGCTCGACGCCGAAGTCGATCAGGCTGCCTTCGCGCGAGATGCCGATGCCGTAGAGAATGTCGAACTCGGCCTGCTTGAAGGGCGGGGCCATCTTGTTCTTGACGACCTTCACACGGGTGCGGTTTCCGACAGCCTCGGTGCCGTCCTTCAGCGTCTCGATGCGACGGATGTCAAGGCGGACCGACGCGTAGAACTTCAGCGCCTTACCGCCGGCAGTGGTCTCGGGCGATCCGAAGAACACGCCGATCTTCTCGCGCAGCTGGTTGATGAAGATGGCCGTCGTCTTGGTCTGGTTCAGACCACCGGTCAGCTTTCGCAGGGCCTGCGACATCAGTCGCGCCTGCAGGCCGACGTGGGAATCGCCCATCTCGCCCTTGATCTCGGCCTCGGGCACGAGAGCCGCGACGGAGTCGATCACGACCAGGTCGATGGCGCCGGAGCGGATCAGCATGTCGGCGATCTCGAGAGCCTGCTCACCGGTGTCGGGCTGCGAAACGAGCAGCTGGTCGATGTCGACCCCGAGCTTGCGCGCGTACTCGGGGTCGAGGGCGTGCTCGGCATCGATGAAGGCGGCGATGCCGCCGGCGCGCTGCGCGTTCGCGATGGCATGCAGGGTCAGCGTGGTCTTACCGGACGACTCAGGACCATAGATCTCGATGATGCGTCCGCGCGGCAGCCCTCCGATGCCGAGGGCGACGTCGAGAGCGATCGACCCGGTCTGGATGACCTCGACAGGAGCGCGCTCGTCGCTGCCCAGTCGCATGATCGAACCCTTGCCGAACTGACGCTCGATGTGCGCGAGTGCGGAATCCAGTGCCTTCTCGCGGTCGTCGGTGGATGGCATGACGTGCTCCTCTATTCGAAGTTCTGCCGCCTGTAGGCTGTCGCGGCCGTTCCGGTTCGGAGTGACTCTGCGACAAGGCGTATGGCTCTGTGCCACATTCCTCACCGTAGGAGCAGCCACCGACATTCGATCGGCGACGGCGTCAGATGTGGAGAAGATGACGTCAGAACCACTTGTGCAGAACACTACGCGCACATCGAACACACTTTCGACGACACGCCGACGCGAGCGGCCAGACTTTCGATCAGCGTTCGCGCGGATCGAGCCTGCCGACGCCGTAGCGACGAGCGGCGGGCACGTCGGTCTCGTCGCACAGGGCGAGCCAGATCTCTCGAGGCGGCACGCCCGCGTCTAGGGCCTCAAGCGCCGTGCGGCCGAGTCGACCGAGGATCAGGTCGCGCGTGAGCGAGTCCGCGCGGCCGCCGAACTCGTCGTCGACCGCGCGGAGGAATTCACTGCGTCGCATGAGAAGAGCGTGCCCGCGCGCTCAGCGCAGCGACAGCTCGGGCTCGACCTCGGCGACGAGGTCGTCGGGAACGACGTCCGGGAAGGGACTCAGGCCCTCGAGCACCGAGATGCGGTCGCCGACCTCGCGCATGATGGTCGAGATGGGCACGTCGAGCGCCTCTGCGACAGAGGCGAGGATCTCGCTGGACGCCTCTTTCTGACCGCGCTCGACCTCGCTCAGGTAGCCAAGGGCCACAGAGGCCTTGCTCGCCACCTGTCGGAGGGTGCGCCCCTTCTGCAGGCGGAAGTCCCGCAGCACATCGCCGATCTCCTGTCTGACGAGGATCATCGGAACCTCCCTTCCGTCGCGCCACCCGGAAGCTGCTCCGAGGGGATCGCCAGTCTAACCCGATTGGGTGTCGTTGAATCTACTGTTCTTCGCTGTGCTTGAGTTGTGAGTGAGCCACTTGTCACATACAGGAGAACATCGCCGCCGAAGGAGCTATTCCCGGACGGCGTCGAGTGCCGCGGCGATGGCTGCTTCGACCGCCTGCCGACGGATCTCCGCGCGCGTTCCCGAGAACAGGTGCGGAACGCTCTGCACCCCCGACGGAGTGGCGATCCCGACGTGCACCGTGCCCACGGGCTGTCCGTCCGGCGATTCAGGTCCCGCGATGCCTGTGGTCGATATGCCGACGTCGGCCGCGCGCCCGTCGACCGCCACCGCCCGCCGCACCCCTTCCGCCATCTGCACCGCGACGTCGGGATGCACCGGGCCGTACTCTGCGAGCAGACGGCTGTCGACTCCGAGCAGCGTGTGCTTGACGGGGGTCGCATAGGCGACGACTCCCCCGAGCAGCGCCGCTGACGCCCCTGGCACCGAGACCACCTCAGATGCGACGGCACCGCCGGTGAGGGATTCGGCCACCCCGAGCGTCCAGCCGCGCTCGCGCAGAGCATCGATCAGCTGCCCGACGTGGGTCATGCGGCACTCCGTCGGCCCCGGACCTGGGCCACGACGTAGTCGATGCCGCTGGCGACGGTGAGCACGAGCGCGAGCACCATCAGCACCTGGGTGACGACGACCCACGGCGTGTGCCCGACGAGCACCTGCAACGGCAGCAGGGCCCAGCTCAGTGCGACGCCCTGCACCATGGTCTTCACCTTGCCCATCCACGCCGCGGCCACGACGTGCTCGTGGACCAGCGTGAAGCGGTGGATCGTGATCGCCCACTCCCTCACGAGGATCACGATGATGATCCACCACGGCACCTCGCCGAGGATCGCGAGCCCGAGAAAGCCCGCGCCCGTGAGCAGCTTGTCGGCGATCGGGTCCCACAGCTTGCCGAAGTCGCTGACGATGTCGTACCGGCGCGCCAGGTACCCGTCGACCCAGTCCGTAGAGATGGCGAGCACGAACAGACCGGCTGCAACCCAGCGCAACACGATGTCGTCGACGCCGAAGGTTCCTGCCAGCAGCAGAAGTACGAAGAAGACGACCGCGAGCGGGATGCGGGCGACGGTGATCGCGTTGGGAAGCTGCCGCGGGATGGCCATCAGTCGCGCCCCGTGAGGCCCCAGGCGTCCTCATCGCCGTCGTCGTCGCTCTCGACGACGGGCAGCCCCTGGAACTGCTGGGCGACGGGGTCTCCGCCGTACGGATCTGCGGGTGCCGGCGACGGAGCGCTCGGGGCGGACGCAGGTGCTGGTGCATCTTCTCCGCGCAGCTTCGCGAGCACGCCAGGCAGCTGCTCGGAGGTCACGAGCACGTCGCGGGCCTTCGAGCCCTCGGAAGGCCCGACGATCTCGCGCGACTCGAGAAGGTCCATGAGGCGCCCGGCCTTCGCGAAGCCGACGCGCAGCTTGCGCTGGAGCATCGAGGTCGAGCCGAACTGCGACGACACGATCAGCTCTGCGGCCGCGAGAAGCAGCTCGAGGTCGTCGCCGATATCCTCGTCGACCTCCTTCTTGCGCGCTTCCGCCGACTCCTGCACGTCGGGCCGGTACTCGGGCCGCGCCTGCTGCGTGACGTGCTTGACGACCGCGGAGATCTCGGCTTCGTCGACCCAGGCGCCCTGAAGGCGGAATGGCTTCGAAGATCCCATCGGCGAGAAGAGCGCGTCACCCTGGCCGATCAGCTTGTCGGCGCCCGGTGCGTCGAGGATCACGCGGCTGTCGGTGACGCTCGTCACAGCGAACGCGAGTCGCGAAGGCACATTGGCCTTGATCAGGCCGGTCACGACATCGACGCTCGGACGTTGCGTGGCGAGCACGAGGTGGATGCCGGAGGCGCGGGCGAGCTGTGTGATGCGGACGATCGAATCCTCGACGTCGCGCGGGGCCACCATCATCAGGTCCGCGAGCTCGTCGACCACGACCAGCAGGTACGGGTAGGGCTTGAGGACGCGTTCGCTGCCGGGCGGCACCTGCACCTCACCGGCGCGGACCGCCTTGTTGAAGTCATCGATGTGGCGGTACCCGAACGACGCGAGATCGTCGTACCGCATGTCCATCTCTTTCACGACCCACTGCAGCGCCTCGGCCGCCTTCTTCGGGTTCGTGATGATGGGAGTGATCAGGTGCGGCACGCCGGCGTAGCTGGTGAGCTCCACTCGCTTGGGGTCGATCAGCACCATGCGGACGTCGGCCGGGCGCGCGCGCATGAGCAGACTCGTGATCATCGAGTTCACGAAGCTGGACTTACCGGAACCCGTGGAACCGGCGACCAGCAGGTGCGGCATCTTCGCGAGGTTGGCGACGACGATGTTGCCGCCCACGTCCTTGCCAACGCCGATGGTGAGCGGGTGCGTGCTCTTCTGCGCCGCAGTCGAGCGCAGCACATCGCCCAGCGCGACCGTCTCCTTGTCGACGTTGGGGATCTCGATTCCGATGGCGCTCTTGCCCGGAATGGGCGAGAGGATGCGCACGTCGTTGGATGCGACGGCGTAGGCGAAGTTGTTGCTCAGCTGCAGGATCTTCTCGACCTTGACGCCGTGGCCGACCTCGACCTCGTACTGCGTGACCGTCGGTCCGCGCGAGAAGCCGGTGACCTTCGCATCGACCTTGAACTGCTCCAGCACGCTGGTGATCTGCTCGATCGTGCGATCGGTGGCATCCGAGCGCACGACCGGGGGCGGTCCGGACTTGAGCACGGCCGTGGAAGGGAGGACGTAGGGCGCGGCCGGTGCCTGCATGCCCTTCTCCCCCGGACCCTCGGTGCCGAATCCGTCGAGGCCCGGCAGCTCACCCGTCGAACCGGCGTCGTCGAGGAGAGCCGTGGTGTTCTGCTCACCGAGCAGGCCGGTGAGGGCGCTGACGTCCGAGAGCACCTCGGTCGCCGCGTCGGCCCCGCCGTGTGCGGCCGGTTCGTCGTCGACGATGACGGCCTGGTCGTACGCGGTCTTCTGGGCGGGCTCGTCGAACAGCGCGGTGATCGCCTGCGAGTCGACCCCGTCGTCGGGAGTCTCCTCGCGCCCGCTCTTGTTACGGCGCCACCAGGGCAGGGCGTCACCGTCTTCGTCGTCGGTCGCAGCAGCGTCGGCGTCAGCCTGGCGCATCGGGCGCTCGGCGCCGAACATCCAGGCGTAGAGGTCTCCGAGTCGCTCGCCGATCCGGTTGGGCGGGGTCTTGGTGAGGATCAGGATGCTGAGCCCGGCCAGGAGCCCGAGGATGATGAAGGCGACCGCCGAAGTGAGGAATGCGAGGGGCTCCCCGAGCATCCAGCCGAAGAGACCACCGGCGGCGCTGAGCTCGGGCATCCCGTCGCGGGGCTGCGGGCGGACCACCGCCCCCGTCGCACCCGCTGTTCCCGAAGCCACGTGCAGGATGCCCGCGATCGAGAGCACGAAGAGTCCGAAGCCGATGCCGATACGTCCGTTGTCGTGCACCGACGACGGATGCCGGAAGAGCCAGCCTGCCAGCAGCAGGAGGAGCACGGGCAGGACGAACGCCACGCGGCCGACCAGCAGGCCCCACGTGAACGCGCTGATGTTCTGCGCGACCTCGTTGCCGATGAAGAACCACTCGACGACGCCGCCGATGATCGCGAACAGCACGAGCAGCAGGGGGAAGCCGTCGCGACGCTGGTCCTTCTCGAGGTTCTCGGGTCCGAATGCGCGGAACAGACCGCCCACGCCGTGAGCCAGACCCAGCCAGACGCGCACGCCGAGCGGCTCGCGCTCGGCCTCATCGATGTACTTCTTCGGTGCAGGAGCGGCTTTCGCGCTCGATCGAGCGGCTGTCTGCCGCTTCGGGCGCGGCGAGGTCGCGCTCTCGGACGCGCGCTCGGACTTGGTGGTGCTCCTGGCCATGTCTTACACGGTACGTCCGATGAGCGTCATCGGCCCGCAATGACGCGGGGTTGCCGGGGATCAGGCCTCAATGACGAGCGGCACGATCATCGGACGACGGCGCAGCTTCTGGTTGACCCAGCGTCCGATGGTGCGGCGGATGATCTGCGACAGCGCGTGGTTGTCACGCACGCCGTTGCGGGCAGCCTCTTCCAGCGCCGCCACGATCTTCGGAGTGATGTCGTCGAAGACACGGTCGTCCTCGGCGACGCCGCGCGCGTGGATCTCCGGACCCGAGACGATCCGCCCGGTCGACGAGTCGACCACGACGATGATCGACACGAAGCCCTCTTCGCCGAGGATCCGGCGATCCTTGAGGTCGGCGTCGGTGATGCCGCCGACAGTGGAGCCGTCGACGTACACGAATCCGATGTCGAGCTGTCCTGCCACGCGGGCCTCGCCGTCGCGCAGGTCGATGATCGTGCCGTTGCCGCCGACGATCGTGCGCTCTTCGGGGATGCCCGTGGCCTGCGCCAGCTTCGCGTTCGCGATGAGATGGCGGTACTCGCCGTGCACGGGCAGGACGTTCTTGGGCTTGAGGATGTTGTAGCAGTAGATCAGCTCGCCCGCGGCGGCGTGGCCGGAGACGTGCACCTGGGCGTTGGCCTTGTGCACGACGTCGGCGCCGAGCTTGGTGAGCCCGTCGATCACGCGGTAGACGGCGTTCTCGTTTCCGGGGATCAGGCTCGACGCGAGGATGACGGTGTCGCCCTCGCCCGGCTCGATCGCGTGGTCGAGGTTCGCCATGCGGCTGAGCACCGCCATCGGCTCGCCCTGCGACCCGGTCGACATGTACACGATCTTGTCGTCGGGCAGATCGCGAGCCTTCTTGTAGTCGATCAGCACGTTCGCAGGCACCTTGAGGTAGCCCAGCTGCTCGGCGATGGTCATGTTGCGCACCATGCTGCGACCGAGGAAGGCGACACGACGACCGTGCGCGTGCGCAGCGTCGATGACCTGCTGCACGCGGTGCACATGGCTCGAGAAGCTGGCCACGATCACGCGGCGACGCGCCTTGCCGATGACCTGCTCGAGCACCGGTCCGATCGAGCGCTCGGTGGGCGTGAAGCCCGGGACGTCGGCGTTGGTGGAGTCGACGAGGAACAGGTCGACTCCCTCCTCGCCCAGGCGGGCGAAGGCGCGCAGATCGGTGATGCGCCCGTCGAGCGGCAGCTGATCCATCTTGAAGTCGCCGGTGGCCAGCGCCAGTCCGGCGGGGGTGCGGATCGCGACGGCCAGGGCATCCGGGATCGAGTGGTTGACCGCGACGAACTCGAGGTCGAACGGTCCGACCCTCTCCTCCTGCCCTTCCTTCACCGTGAGCGTGAAGGGCTTGATGCGATGCTCCTTGAGCTTCGCCTCGACGAGCGCAAGAGTGAGGCCGGAGCCGATCAGGGGGATGTCCTGCTTCAGGCGCAGGAGGTAGGGCACGGCGCCGATGTGGTCTTCGTGACCGTGGGTCAGCACGACACCGACCACGTCATCGAGACGGTGCTTGATGGGCTCGAAGTCCGGCAGGATCAGGTCGACGCCCGGCTGGTGCTCCTCGGGGAAGAGCACGCCGCAGTCGACGATGAGGATCTTGCCCTCGTACTCGAAGACGGTCATGTTGCGACCGACCTCGCCCAGACCGCCCAGCGGGGTGACCCGCAGCGTTCCATGTGCGAGCGGTTCGGGTTCGGCGAGGGGGAAGGACATTCAGTCTCCTCAGGCGGGCACGCGGTGCCCGGTCATGTCGTTGTCAGCGCGAGGACGCGCTCATCGTGTGGTGCCGTGCACCTTGGGCAGTGCTCCGCCCGCGGCCGCATTGCGGTCAGGGCGGAAGTTCGAGAAGTCGGCTCCTGCGACGTCCTTGACGAGCGCGAGCTCGTCCTCGATGAGGGCGGCCTCCCACTCCTCCGGGCCGACCAGAGGCAGGCGCACGCGGGGGCTGGTGATGCGCCCCAGACCGTGCAGGATGTACTTGGCCGCGACCGTGCCCGGCACGTGCGTCATCGCCGCGCGCACGAGCGGTTCGAGACGCTTGTGCTCAGCCGTGGCGGTGGCGAGGTCGCCGCGGTTCACCGCGTCGACGATGGTGCGGTACGGAGCGGAGGTGATGTTCGCGGTGACGCCGATCATTCCCGTGGCGCCGATCGACAGGTGCGGGAGGACGTTCGCGTCATCGCCCGAGAAGTACATCAGGTCGGTCTGGTTCAGCACGCGGCTGACCTCGCTGAAGTCACCCTTGGCATCTTTGACGGCGAGGATGTTGGGGTGCTTGGCGAGGCGCAGGATCGTCTCGTACTTGATCGGCACACCGGTGCGGCCGGGGATGTCGTAGAGGATGACAGGCAGGTCCGTCGCATCTGCCACGAGCCGGAAGTGGGTCAGGATGCCCGCCTGTGTGGGCTTGTTGTAGTACGGCGTGACGATCATGATGCCGTCTGCGCCGGCCTTCTCACTCGCCTTGTACAGCTCGATCGCGTGCGCGGTCTCATTGGATCCGCCGCCGGTGATGATCTTGGCCCGGCCGGCCGAGACGTCCTTGCCGACCTCGACCAGGCGGATCTTCTCATCGTCGGTGAGGGTGGAGGTCTCACCCGTGGTGCCGGTGACCACGATGCCGTCTGCTCCATCGGCGATGACGCGGTCCATGTGCCGCTCGGTGGCGGGCCAGTCGACCTCGCCGTCGGCGGTCATCGGCGTCACGAGTGCGACGAGTACCTGCCCGAAGGGGTTGTCCGCGTGCGTCATCCTCTCAGCGTAGCGTTTCGGGGCCGAGGATCGGGACGGTGCGTCACACGCGACCGCGGCGGGCGACGCCCGAGGTGAGCCCGCTCGGAAGCACCCGCGCGAGCGCGACGATGAGCATGTACCTGATCGACGGGACCGAGACGGCCCGGCCGAGCGAGGCGTCGCGCAGCCCGACGCGGACGACGCGGGCAGCGTCGAGCCACAGCACCGCGGGCACGCCCTCCTGGCCGGGCGCAAGGCCCATGCGCTCGTGGAAGCTCGTGTGCGTGAATCCAGGGCAGAGCGCGGTGACGCTGACGCCCTCCCTGCCATATTCCGCGTTGGCCCAGCGGCTGAAGCCGATGAGCCACGACTTGCACGCCGAGTACGTGGACCGCGAGATGAAACCGGCGACAGAGGCGACGTTGATGATCCGACCTCCGCGGCCGCGCATGCTGCGGAGGGCGGCGTGCATGAGGCGCATCGACGCCTCGACGTGCACACGCAGGTGGCGCACCTCGTCATCGATGTCATTGTCGGCGAACTGCAGCGGCAGACCGAAGCCCGCGTTGTTCACGAGCAGATCGATCGGGGCCGCGGGATCGGAGAGCCGATCGGCGACGCGCTGCACCTCCGCCTCGACGGCGAGATCGGCGGTGATGACCTCGACGTGAACGCCGTGCTCGTCGCGCAGCCGCTGCGCCAGCGACTCGAGAGCGTCTGCGGTGCGTGCGACGAGCACCAGGTCGGCCTGGCGGGCTGCGAGCTGACGTGCGAACTCGGCGCCGAGTCCGGCGCTGGCTCCCGTGATGAGCGCGGTGGGCATCAGCGCTCGTACCCCAGGAAGCGGTACCGGATGCCCGTGCGGGACGTCTGCCACTTCCCCTCGTCGACGAGACGCCAGTCGTCGATCGGCGGCGCGAACGCATCACCGTCGACCTCGAGGTCAAGCTCGGTGATCTCGAGGCGGTCGGCATCGCCGATCACCTGGCGGAAGATCTCCGCTCCCCCGATGATCCAGACCCGCTCCAGGCCCCGAACCGCGTCCTCCACGCCCGACGCGCGACGCGCACCGTCTGCGCTCCAGCCCTGGCTGCGCGTGATGACGATGTTCTCGCGGTCCGGCAGCGGCCGGAACCGCTCGGGCAGCGAGTCCCAGGTGCGCCGGCCCATGACCACGGGCGCTCCGAGCGTGACCTCCTTGAAGTGCGCGAGATCCTCGGGGACGTGCCAGGGCATCCCTCCTCCGGCACCGATCACGCCGTTCTTCGACTGAGCCCAGATCAGGCCCGCCCAGGTCATACGGCCACCGCCGCGCGGATGGCCGGGTGGTGCTGGTAGCCCTCGACGACGAAGTCGTCGTACCGGTAGTCGAGGATGGACGAAGGGGTGCGGACGATAGACAGCGTGGGGTACGGATACGGCTCGCGGGTGAGCTGCTCTCGCACCTGTTCGACGTGGTTGTCGTAGATGTGGCAGTCGCCGCCCGTCCAGACGAAGTCACCGGGCTCCAGCCCTGTCTGCTGCGCGACCATCAGAGTCAGCAGTGCGTATGAGGCGATGTTGAAAGGCACCCCGAGGAAGAGATCGGCGCTGCGCTGGTACAGCTGGCACGAGAGCCGGCCGTCGGCGACGTAGAACTGGAACATCGCGTGGCAGGGGGCGAGCGCCATATCGGGGATGTCGGCGGGATTCCACGCCGACACGATCAGCCGACGCGAGTCCGGCGTCGCCTTGATCTGCTCGATGACCTCGGACAGCTGGTCGATATGGCCGCCGTCGGGCGTGGGCCACGACCGCCACTGCACGCCGTACACGGGGCCGAGGTCGCCTTCGGCATCCGCCCACTCGTCCCAGATCGTGACGCCGTTCTCCTGCAGCCATCGCACGTTCGAATCACCACGCAGGAACCACAGCAGCTCGTATGCGATCGACTTGAAGTGCACCCGCTTGGTCGTGATGAGCGGGAAGCCCTTCGAGAGGTCGAACCGGATCTGTCGGCCGAACACGCTCGTGGTGCCAGTGCCGGTGCGGTCGTCCTTGTGAGTGCCGGACTCCAGCACATCGCGGAGCAGGTCTTCATAAGGCGTGGGTACGACTGCACTCATGCCTGCAACGATACGTCACCGGATGTCACACTCGGCGGAGTCGACGTCGTTCGGCGTAGCCTCGACGCATGCCCCTCTCGACCGCTCTGCTCACCGCCGGCATCCTGCTGGTGATCACGGTGGCCGCAGGCGCGCTGTGGCGGCTCAGGGACGGCCGCCGCCGTCGCGCGTCGGGCGTCGTCGACGTCGCTCGGCTGGGCCTGCTGCGCGATCGCGCGGCACTCGTGCTCTTCAGCACAGAGACCTGCTCGCGCTGTCCGCAGGTGCGCCGGATGCTGCACGCGCTGGCCTCCGAGCGAGGTGCGGTCGACGTGCACGAGGTGGACCTCACCCATCGCGCCGACCTGGCATCCGACAACCGCGTGCTGAGCACCCCCACGACCCTGCTCATCGGCCCGGATGCGCGGGTCGTCGCCCGCTTCGTCGGCGTGCCCCGCCGCGACGACATCGTCGCCGCTCTGAACGAGCTGCCCGCACTGCAGGAGACCGCATGACCGCTCCGGACGGAATCGACCCCAGAGGCCCCCGGTTCGCCGCGGGGATCACATCGGCGCTGCTGCTGACCGCCACAGTCCTGGCCCTCACCGGGATCGCCGCGGCGAGCTCGAGCGCCTCGTTCGGGTGGTTCGCCTACCAGCCGCTCGCCTCCTCCGCCTTCACGGGCGGCGGGTGGGCAATCACGGCTGCACCCATCGGCGAACGTGCCGCCGACCCCGGCTTCGTGGTGGCGTCGATCGTCGCCGCACTTTTCGTCTGGGGCGTGGTGTCACCCGCCACGTCGCCGTGGGCGGTGCTCTTCCGCACGGTCGTGCGCCCTCGCCTCGCGCCGCCCGCTGAGCTCGAGGACCCGCGTCCGCCGCGCTTCGCCCAGGGTGTCGGCCTGTTCGTGGTGGGCCTCGGCCTGGTGCTGCACCTCGCCGGTGTTCCCCTGGCCCTTCCGATCGCCGCAGCAGCCGCGTTCACGGCCGCCTTCCTCAACGCCGCATTCGGCTTCTGCCTCGGCTGCCAGATGTATCTGCTGCTGCAGCGCGCCGGCGTGCTGGGGCGCAGCGGAGCGGCCGCCTGATCGCTGTTCCGACCCGGGCCGGCTCTGGATAGGCTGGCCAGGCGACGCGAACCCGCGACGCGATGCCAAGAGCGATTCTCGGAGGAACAATGACCGTCACCAGTGAAGCCGCCACCACCTGGACCGGATCCCTGATGGAGGGCTCGGGCACCGTCGCCTTCTCGAGCTCGAACCTCGGCACCTTCCCCATCGACTGGAAGTCGCGCAGCGAGGGGTCCGATTCCACCACGACGCCCGAGGAGCTCATCGCCGCGGCTCACGCCTCCTGCTTCAGCATGGCTCTCTCGCACGCCCTGGCCGAGAACGGCACCCCGCCGGAGCGCGTCAACACCTCCGCGTCCGTCACCTTCAAGCCCGGCGTCGGCATCACGGGCAGCCACCTGAACGTCAATGCGACCGTTCCCGGCCTCACCCCGGAGAAGTTCCAGGAGATCGCCGAGGGCGCCAAGACCGGATGCCCGGTGTCGCAGGCTCTCGCCGGAATCGACATCACCCTCGAGGCGAGCCTCGCCTGACCCCGGCGGATGTCAGGGCCGGATGCGTGAGAGCCTGATCGCCTCGCGGATACTGGCCCTGGCATCCTTTCGCCGTCCCGCGGCGTCCTGAACGACCCCGAGACGGTAGCGCGCCCGCCAATCGCCCGGCTCGGCGTCAGCCGCCGAGCTGTATCGCGCGATGAACGGATCCACGTCGTCGCGCAGGAGACGCCCGCTCGGCGTCACCCGCTCCGGCGCCTCCGGCATCCCTCCTTCGGCATCCAGAGCGCGCCCCAGCCGATCAGCCGCGAAGCCGAAGGCCAGCTCGCGCACGAGCGCCCACGCGCCGATCGGCGCGATCACGATCAGCGCGATCGCCATGCCTATCGACACCGGAGTCGCGACCTTCAGGAACATCACGGCGAGCCAGCCCGCGATCACCACATAGAGCAGCAGCGCCGCTCCCATGACGACGACACCGATGCGCGAACTCATGAACGCGTCCGGATGCCGATGTCGACGAGGTTCTCGAGGCCGACGACGACACCGCGCGCATCCCTCGCGAACGGCACGGCGAGACGGATCCCCGGCGCGTAAGCCGCGGCCGGGTCGATGGTGTCGTGCACGATGGTGAGCGACTCCCCCGGTCCGGAGAGGATCGCCTCCTGCTTGGCGATCACTCCGGGACGACGCAGCGAATGCACGGGCACGCCGGCGACCTGCTGTCCCCGAGCGCGCTGGTCGACATGGGGAGCCTGGAACGGGCCCTGCGCCTCCCGCGCGGTGACCATCAGCTCGGCGGTGCGCACTGCGGTGCCGCTGGGCGAATCGATCTTGCGGTCGTGGTGTGCCTCGATGATCTCCGCGGTTGGGAAGAACGGCGCAGCTGCTGCGGCGAGGGCCGAACCCAGCGCCGAGCCCAGCGAGAAGTTCGGAATGAAGACCGCTCCGGTGCCGGCGGTCTCGACCAGCGGCCTGACCAGCGCGATGCGCTCCTGCGACCACCCCGAGGTGCCCACCAGCACATTGATCCCCCGTTCGATCGCCGCCCGCACGACGTCGATGCTGACCGCGGGGGTCGAGGCATCGACGACCAGGTCCGCACCGTCGATCTCGTCGAGATCGCTCGCGGATCCGAGCACCGAGCGCACCTCGAAGCCGTCGAGCTGGTCGATCACCCCGTGGATGATGCGACCGAGTGAGCCTGTACCGCCGACGAGGGCGACCTGTGTCGTCATGACTCCAGTCTAGATTCGCACTCGATGCCGGCCGGCCGACGTGACGGGTTCAGACCAGAGCGCCCTCGGGCAGGCCGGTGCGCAGCTCCATCGGCAGATGACCGAGATCGTTGTGACTCAGGAGTGTCCACGGGCGTCCCTGCTTCTGCGCGATCACAGTCAGCCCGCAATGCGCCTGATTGAGGGTCATCCAGCGCCAGTCCGGCGCACCCAGAACCTCGCGCACGAACCACGAGATCACGAAGTTGTGGGTGATCAGCACCTCGTGCACGTCGCCGTTGCGACGACGCAGGAACTCGCCAACAGCGTCCGCCATCTGGGCTGAGCCCGCCTCGATCTCGGCGTCGCTCACCGAGCCGAAGAAGGGCTCGTAGACCGACGGCACATCCTCGCTCATGCCACTGGGCACGCAATCGAAGAGCAGAGCCGACGGCACCGGGTCGACGGAGGGAAGGCGCGCCGCGATGGTGCGCGCGGTCTCCGCCGCACGCAGCAGCGGAGAATGCCAGACTGCGTCGAGCGGCAGCCCCGACAGGCGGTCTGCGATCAACTCCGCCTGACGCTGACCGCGAGGCGAGAGGGGTCCGTCATCGACGCCGTGCTCGGCATCCTGATGTTCACCGTGTCTGACCAGATATATGTAGTGCGTCACTGCTCGCTCGCTTCAGCCCGTCGTGTCAGAGGGGCGTCTCCAGCTTAGGTCACGCCACCGACGAGACGCGGATGCGCGACGCATGCCGAAAAGAACGTGCGCTCAATCGCCCGCGCGGGTGAGCTCGGCGACGTGCGATCGCAGGAGCGACACCCCTGCGCCCTGCATGAGCTCCTCGACGTGCTGCGGAGCGAAGGCGTTGACGATGGGCGCCACAACCGTGCGCTGCGCCAGCAGCCAGGCGATCGACACCGCCGCCACGGGCACCGAGAGCTCCTCGGCTATCCTGTCGAGCACGCGAAGCACGCGGATGCCGCGGCGGTTGAGGTTTCCCTTCATCTGCTCGCCTCGCACGCCGCTGACCGACGACTTGCGCCGGTGCTGCCCGGAGAGGAAGCCGTGCTCGAGCGCGTGCGACGGGGTGACTGCGAGATTCTGGGCGGCCGCGACCAGTCGCAGATCGCCCTCGAGGCCAGCGCG
Source organism: Microbacterium esteraromaticum (assembly GCF_016907315.1). Lineage (NCBI taxonomy): Bacteria > Bacillati > Actinomycetota > Actinomycetes > Micrococcales > Microbacteriaceae > Microbacterium > Microbacterium esteraromaticum. The sequence goes on along the minus strand of NZ_JAFBBS010000001.1, from coordinate 3,089,826 downwards.
GCGCACGAGGTTGTACGGCTCATCGACCACCTCGATGCGGGGGTAGCCCGCCGAGGCGAGGATGCGTGCCTCGACGAGTCGCTCCGGCGCGAAGCGGAAGGCGCCGACCGACCGGATCTTCCCGGCATCGCGCAGCCACTCCACAGTGGCGAGAGTGTCTTCCAGCACAGTGCTGCCGTCGAGAGAGGCGTCGAGGTAGAGCACGTCTATGCAGTCGACGTCGAGCCGCGTCAGAGATCCCTCGACCGCGCGCACGAGGTTGACCGAACCGAGCCCGGGGTTGTCGGCGTGCGAGCCGATGCGCACGCTGAGCGTGATCTGGTCGCGGATCCTCCGCGCACGCATCCATTGGCCGATGATGTGCTCACTGCGGCCGCCCGAGAAGCCGTCGGCGGTGTGCACCGCGTTGCCGCCGAATTCGACATAGCGGTCGAGGATGCCGCCGCTGGTGTGCTGGTCGGTGCTCCAGCCGAACTCGGCGGCTCCCAGCATGAGAGGGAAGATCGAGTGGCCCGTCTCCCCGAGCGGCACACGGATGCCCTCTCCTACTCCAGGGCCGATCACCGGGATCGGAGCGGATGGATGCGAGTCGAGTCCGGGCGCGGTACTCGTCGGCGTGTCGGCTGCGCCTGTGCCGAAGAGCTTCACATCCCCACCCCCGCAACTGCTGCGCTGGCGCACCCCCCGGTGCGTACTTCGAGGTTAGGTGAGCGCGCGGGCCGTTCCGGTCACGACAGGAGGTCGATCGCGAAGTTCTCGTAACGGTTCGATCACATCGGATACGAAAAGACCCGGGATCACCGCCATGGCGGACGATCCCGGGTCTTTCAGTCACGGATGCCGATCACCGGCATCCGATCGGCTCAGGCTTCGGCGGTCTCCGCCGAGACGGCCTCTGCCGCACCCTCGGCGGGTGCGTCGTCGATGACCGGCTCGAGCGACAGCTTGCCGCGGTCGTCGATCTTCGTGATGCGCACGAGCAGCTTCTGCCCGACCGAGAGCACGTCGTCGACGTTCTCGACGCGCTTGCCACCAGCCAGCTTGCGCACCTCGGTGACATGCAGCAGGCCGTCCTTGCCTGGCAGCAGCGAGACGAAGGCGCCGAAGGTGGCGATCTTCACGACGGTGCCGAGGAACTGCTCGCCGACCTCAGGGTTGGTGGGGTTGGCGATCGCGTTCACCTGGGCGCGGGCGGCCTCGGCCGAGGGGCCGTCGGTCGCGCCGATGTAGACGGTGCCGTCCTCCTCGATGGAGATCTGCGCACCGGTCTCGTCCTGGATCGCATTGATCGTCTTGCCCTTGGGGCCGATCAGCTCGCCGATCTTGTCGACCGGGATCTGGACGCTGATGACGCGCGGCGCGGTGGGCGCCATCTCGTCGGGGGCGTCGATCGCGGCGTTCAGCACGTTGAGGATCGTCAGGCGGGCGTCGCGCGCCTGCGTCAGCGCACCGGCCAGCACCGACGACGGGATGCCGTCGAGCTTGGTGTCGAGCTGGATCGCCGTCACGAACTCGCTGGTCCCGGCGACCTTGAAGTCCATGTCGCCGAGGGCGTCCTCGGCACCGAGGATGTCGGTGAGCGCCGCGTAGCGGGTCTCACCGTCGACCTCGTCGGACACGAGGCCCATCGCGATGCCCGCGACAGGTGCGCGCAGCGGCACACCGGCGTTCAGCAGCGAGAGGGTCGACGCGCAGACGGAGCCCATCGAGGTGGAGCCGTTCGAGCTCAGCGCCTCGGAGACCTGACGGATCGCGTAGGGGAACTCCTCGCGGCTGGGCAGCACCGGCACGAGGGCGCGCTCGGCGAGGAAGCCGTGCCCGATCTCGCGTCGCTTCGGCGAGCCCACCCGGCCGGTCTCACCGGTCGAGTAGGGCGGGAAGTTGTAGTGGTGCATGTAGCGCTTGCTCGTCGTGGGCGACAGCGAGTCGATCTGCTGCTCCATCTTGAGCATGTTCAGCGTGGTGACGCCCATGATCTGGGTCTCGCCGCGCTGGAAGATCGCCGAGCCGTGCACACGCGGGATGACCTGCACCTCTGCGTCGAGCGGACGGATGTCCGCCAGGCCGCGGCCGTCGATGCGCACACCATCGGTGAGGATGCGTCCGCGCACGATCTTCTTGGTGACCGACTTGTACGCCGCCGAGAACTCCAGCGGGGCCGCCGCGGGCAGGTCGCCCGCCTCGGTCGCCTCGATGAGCTCCGCCTTGACGCGGTCCTTGATCGCGTCATCGGCGCTCTGGCGCTCCTGCTTGTCGGCGATCTGGTAGACGCCGACGAGCTCGTCGTACGCACGGCCGGCCACGAAGTCGTAGACCTCGCTGCTGTATGCCGGGAAGACCGGGTAGACGCCCGGCTCCTTCGAGGCGGTCGCTGCCAGTTCGGCCTGAGCCTTCACGAGCTGCGCGATGAACGGCTTCGAGGCCTCGAGGCCCGCGGCCACGACGTCCTCGTTCGGCTTGGTGGCGCCGGCCTTGATCAGGTTCCAGCTGCCCTCGGTCGCCTCTGCCTCGACCATCATGATCGCGACGTCTTCGGTGCCGTCGGCCTTGGTCACGACGCGACCGGCGACGATCAGGTCGAACACGGCCTCGGAGACCTGCTCCGCGGTCGGGAACGCGACCCACTGGTCGGCGTGCTCGCCGTGACCGGGGATGAAGGCCAGGCGGACGCCGGCGATCGGGCCCGAGAACGGCAGACCCGAGATCTGGGTCGAGGCGGAGGCCGCGTTGATCGCCAGAGCGTCGTAGTACTCGCCCGGGGCGATCGACAGCACGGTGATGACGATCTGGACCTCGTTGCGCAGGCCGTCGACGAACGACGGGCGCAGTGGACGGTCGATCAGACGGCAGACGAGGATCGCCTCGGTCGAGGGGCGGCCCTCGCGGCGGAAGAACGAGCCGGGGATCTTTCCGGCGGCGTACGAGCGCTCCTCGACGTCGACCGTCAGCGGGAAGAAGTCGAACCCTTCGCGCGGGTGCTTGCCTGCGCTGGTGGCCGACAGGAGCATGGTCTCGTCGTCGAGGTAGGCCGCGACCGAGCCCTGCGCCTGCTGGGCGAGGCGTCCGGTCTCGAAGCGGACGGTGCGGGTGCCGAAGCGGCCGTTGTCGAGAACGGCCTCGGTGGCGGTGATTTCAGGACCTTCCAAGAGGTCTCTCCTTCTTTGTTTAGGCTCGCGCACCCGTGTGGCGCGCGAGTTCTCGCGAAGGAGCGGATGCGGGCAGATATAAGCGCGCGGGCATCCCGCGAATCTCGCAAGCGCTGGCCACCAGTAGAAGACCACCCGGCGCCGTGCGCGACGAGGAATCCACCACAGGGGACCAGCTTCTCAGCCGACCGCTCCGTACCTTGTTCAGTTGTGCGGCGCAGACTGCACCACCGCTGATCCTATCAGCCGGCGTGTCGCCGGACAGCCTGGATGCCGGGCTCCGGCGCGCCATTGCGGTCGAGGACCACATAGTCGTCGTGCTTGGCCACGCGGCCGTCGCCCGCCGTGCGTCCGCGCAGACGCCGCCAGATCCACGGCAGCGCATGGCGACGCCACCACAGGCCACGGGTGATCCGCTCGTGTTCGTGAAGAGCCGCATCCAGCTCGCCCAGTGTCTCGGCGTGGGGCACGCCGAGACATTGGGCGACGAGGTAGGCGAGCAGACGGTGCCCGCGGCTCGACAGGTGCACGAGATCGTCGGCCCAGTTCTCCCTCGCCCCGAGCCCCGGGTGGCGGTCGGCGTCGACGAGAATCGCCCCGGTGCGCTCTGCCACCGCGGCGAGCGCTGCGGCGAAGGCGGCGAAGCGGCGGACGTAGACCGCGGATGCGGCACGGCGGGGCAGGAACGGGGTGACCAGCACGACATCGGCGCCGCTCTCGCGCAGCAGGACGACGGCCGTCTCGAGCTGGGCCACCAGCGCGTCGACGTCGGCGCGTACGAGCACGAGGTCATTGGCGCCGATGAACACCGAGACCAGGTCGGGCCGCAGCTCGAGCGCACGCCGCAGCTGGGGGCCGCAGACGTCGGCCACGCGGCGAGAGCGCACCGCGAGGTTCGCGTAGCCGATACCACCGCGTGCGGCCAGCAGGAGCGCGAGCCGATCGGCCCACCCCCGCTCCCCGCCGTCCGGCGCCGGGTCGCACAGTCCTTCGGTGAGCGAGTCACCCAGCGCGACGTAGCGCTCCCAGCGCCGGCCGCGGACCGGCTCGACGAGCTCGGGCCGCCGCGCCCGCGGGGCGCGCAGCGATCGATCGAGAGCATGCAAGGCGGTCGATTCCTCGTAGTGCCCGAGCAGCTGCTCGCACACGGCCGACCAGGACCGCCCCTCGACGGCCTCTCTTCCGGCTCGACCGAATGCCCGACGCCTGCGGGCATCGCCCGCGAGATCGAGCACCCGCATGCGCAGGTCGTCGAGGTCCCCCGGCCGGTAGAGCCAGCCATCGACTCCCGCGCGGACCAGATCGACGGGTCCGCCGCGTCCCGTCGCAATCACCGGGATGCCGCAGGCATGCGCCTCCTGAAGGGTCTGCCCGAAGGTCTCGCTCTCCCCCGGATGCACGAAGATGTCGAACGACGCCATCGCTCTCGAGAGAGTGGCCCCCGACAGGTGCCCGAGGAACGTCGCGTCGGGCAGAAGCGCCTCCAGCCGCGAACGGGACGGTCCGTCGCCCACGATGACGAGACGGACACCGGGCATCCCGCTCAGCACGCGGAGGTCCTCGACCTGTTTCTCGGGTGCGAGCCGGCCGACATACCCCACCGTCACGTCGCCGGGATTGCGCTGCTCACCGTTCTCGTCGCGGGCTGCGGGGTGGAAGAGCTCGGCGTCCACTCCCCTGCCCCAGCGACGCAGCCGATCTATGCCGAGGCGGGCGAGCTGGTCCTCGGACTCCGCCGAAGGGACGAGGGTGAGCGTCGCGCGACGATGCAGCCGGGCGAGGTGCTGTTCTGCGAGCGCTGCGGTCATCTTGACGCCGTACCGGGCGGCGTAGGCCGCCACATCGGTCTGGTAGGCGGCGACGACCGGCAGGTCGAGGCCGCCCGCCGCGAGCGCACCCCTCCACCCGAGGGCGAAGGGCGAGGCGAGATGCACGACGTCTGGCTGGAATCGTCGCAGCCCCTCCCGCACCTGTCGTGTCGATGCCACACCGACCCGGACGTTCCGATAGCCGGGCAGCGGCACCGACGCGACCGTCTCTATGCGTGCTGCTCCTGTGCGCATGGGCGCGTCGGGCGCCGCGGGCGCGATCACATGCGCCTGGTGTCCTGAGCGGTCGAGGTGTCGCAGGATCTGCAGCACGGATCCGGTGACGCCGTTCATGTGCGGGAGGAAGGACTCGGTCACGATCGCTACTCTCACCAGGCCAGGATGGCCCGCTGACCCTGGCGCGGAGCACGTGTCGGAGGATGCGCGAGAAGAGTTCACCCGATGCACGGATGCCCGTCACCGGCCATCCGCCGGATGGTCGCCGTTCACCGCCGGCGACGAGACTTCGGCTGTGACGTCCGACGCGCTGCTCGAGATGCTGACCGGCCCGTGGGGGCTCGCGGCCATGGCTCTGCTTGTGCTCGGCGACGCATTTCTCGTCGTGGTGCCGGGTGAGATCGCTGTGACCGCGATGGGTGCGGCGGCTGCCGTGCACGGTTCCGCTCCCCTCGGAGCGGTGATCGTGGTGGCGTCTGCGGCCGCATGGTGCGGCGACGCCTGCTGCTACCTGATCGGGCGGCTCGTGGGCACAGACCGCTGGCCGTGGATGCGCACCGCCCGAGTGCAGACCGCGTTCGCCTGGGCGAGGCGACGACTGCGGCAGGGAACAGCCACCGTCCTCTTCACGGCGCGCTTCGTGCCGTTCGCGCGCCTGGCGGTGAACGTCGTGGCCGGGGCATCCGGGGTGAGACCCGGGCGGTACCTGTGTCTTGCTGCGATCGCCGCGACCGGCTGGGCCGTCTACCAGGCCGTCGTCGGCGCGATCGTCGCCAGCATCGTGCCGGGTGGTCCTGTACCGGCGATCGTCGTCTCGGTGGCCGTCGCGGTCGGACTCGGGATGCTGGTCGACGCGGTCACGACGCGGCGGAGTCGCTCCTCCCGTTCCGTCCGCCGCAGCGGCTAGGCTGACGGGCATGAGCGAAGACAAGGCAGTCTCTTCTGAGGAGATGAAGCGCAAGTTCAAGGAAGCGCTCGACAAGAAGAACGCGCAGAGCAGGGGCGGCGAGGCGCACCTGGACGGCGACTCCGCCGTGCACGCCACGCACGCGCCGCAGATGAAGCGCGAGTTCCGTCGCAAGAGCGGTTGAGCGGGGCTTCCCCCATCCACGATGAAGGGCTGCGACGTCATGTCGCAGCCCTTCGTCGTCGCAGCCCTCGTGGGCTCACTCGCCGGCGAGGCCGCCGAGCAGATGTCCGAACGAGCGGCCCTCACCCAGGTAATTCGCCGGATCGAAGGGGTCGGTGCTGCCCGTCGGCTCACGGCGCGCGACCGCCTCAGCCAGCTCCCGTGCGCCGCGCTCGACGCGGGAGCTCAGCGGCGCGACCTCGTCGGCGTTCGCGCCCCAGTCGCTGGAAGCCGCGAACACCCCGGTCGAGACGGGCTCGGCGTGCAGGTAGGTGAACAGCGGCCGGATCGCGTAGTCGATGGCGAGAGAGTGCCGGGCGGTTCCGGCGTTCGCCCCGATCAGCACCGGCTTGCCGGTGAGCGCGTCCGGGTCGAGCACATCGATGAACGACTTGAACAGTCCCGAATAGCTCGTCGAGAAGATCGGCGTGACGGCGATCACGGCGTCTGCCGAGACGACGCGGTTGATCGCCTCTTCCAGCGGTGCCGGAGCGAAGCCGGTGAGCAGGTTGTTGGTGATGTCGTGCGCCAGATCGCGCAGCTCGATCACGTCGACCTTCACGTCGATGTCACGCTCGCGCAATGCCTTGGCGGTCTCCGCCGCGAGTCGGTCGGCCAGCATCCGAGTCGACGAGGGGTTCGACAGGCCGGCGGAGATTACGGCGATGCGACGCTCGCTCATGTCAGGCTCCCTTCCGGCTCAGGCCGAATGCTGCACCGGCAGGGGCCGGCGCGTCCTGGTACGGGGAACCGGCCGTGAGGTTGTCTCCGCGGTTCGCCGACGGACGGGCCTGCCTGGCCGGACCATCGCCATAGACCGCCTTGACCCGTGCGGCGTGGGTCGGGGCATCCGGAACCGTCTCCGGACGGTTCTTCGCCAGCTCCCGGCGAAGCACGGGAACCACCTCGCCACCCAGGATGTCGAGCTGCTCGAGCACCGTCTTCAGCGGAAGACCCGCGTGGTCGATCAGGAACAGCTGCCGCTGGAAGTCACCGAAGGTGTCGCGCATCGACGCGTAGCGGTCGATGACCTGCTGCGGCGAACCGACGGTCAGCGGGGTCATCTCGGCGAAGTCCTCCATGCTCGGTCCGTGGCCGTAGACCGGCGCGTTGTCGAAGTACGGGCGGAACTGCGTCACGGCGTCCTGCGAGCTGGCCGCCATGAACACCTGTCCGCCGATTCCGACGATGGCCTGCTCCGGCGTGCCGTGACCGTAGTGCGCGAAGCGCTGACGGTACAGCTCGATCAGGCGCTGGTAGTGCTCCTTGGGCCAGAAGATGTTGTTCGCGAAGAAGCCGTCGCCGTAGTAGGCCGCCTGCTCGGCGATCTCGGGGGTGCGAATGGAACCGTGCCAGACGAACGGCGCCACGCCGTCGAGCGGGCGCGGGGTCGCGGTGAAGCCCTGCAGCGAAGTGCGGAACTTCCCCTCCCAGTCGACGACGTCCTCATCCCACAGCTTGCGCAGCAGGGCGTAGTTCTCGATGGCGAGCGGCAGTCCCTGCCGGATGTCCTTTCCGAACCAGGGATAGACCGGGCCGGTGTTGCCGCGTCCGAGCATGAGGTCCATGCGTCCGTCCGAGACGTGCTGCAGCATCGCGTACTCCTCGGCGATGCGCACAGGGTCGTTGGTCGTGATCAGCGTCGTCGAGGTCGAGACGATGAGACGCTCGGTCTGGGCGGCGACGTGCGCGAGGAAGGTCGTGGGGCTCGACGACCAGAACGGCGGATTGTGGTGCTCGCCGATGGCGAAGACGTCGAGTCCGACCTCTTCGGCGTGCTTGGCGATCGTCGCGGTCGCCTTGATGCGCTCGGCCTCGCTCGGCGTGACGCCGGTGGTCGGGTCCTGCGTGATGTCGCTGACGGACATGATGCCGAACTGCACGGCGGTCTGCTCGTTCACTGTTCTCTCTCCGCTCCGGATGCCCTGGGGCTTCCGTTCTATTCATTTGAATGTACTTGGTGAAACGCCGAAGCCGCAACAGTATTCCCGCATATCCGCAGCCGCTAGCCTCGACCCATGAGCAGTGCCGATCAGCATCCGCCCGTGACGACCTCCACCGGCACGATCGGCCGCCCCCGTCGTCGGGTTCCCTTCTGGGACAACGCCCGCTTCGCATGCATCGTGCTGGTCGTGATCGGCCACGGCACGCAGCGACTCATCTACGACTCCGGCGTGTCGTATGCCTTCTACCTCTGGGTGTACGCCTTCCACATGCCGGCGTTCGCCATCATCTCCGGCTACTTCTCGAAGGCCGGCAGCCCCACCAGGCGGCAGATGGCCCGCGTGATCACCGACATCCTCGTGCCGTACGTGATCTTCGAAGGACTGTGGACGCTGACGAAGTGGCTGGTCGAGGGCCGGGCGGACCCGAACCTCACTCAGCCGTCCTGGACACTGTGGTTCCTCATCGCGCTCGGCATCTTCCGCCTCGTCCTCCCCTATCTGGCGCTGCTGCGCTGGCCGCTCGCCTGGGCGCTGGCGATCTCGATCGGCGTCGGCTACCTCACCAACATCGACAGCACGTTCTCCCTCTCGCGCACGCTCGGGCTGATGTTCTTCTTCACCCTCGGCTGGTGGCTCCGAGAACGCGATGTCGTACGGCGTCTGAACCTGATCGAGAACCGGCCCTGGTGGGTGCGAGCGGTCGCGGTGACCCTGCTCGCCGCCTGGGGGTTCGCGTGCTGGCGCTGGCTCGACGTCTGGGTGGCGATCGATCTGCGGCACTGGCTCTTCTACGACGACTCCTACGCCGATCTCGCAGGCGAGCAGTGGTGGGCCGGCGGCATCCGGCTCGGGCTGATCGCGCTCGCGATCCTGCTCAGCGCCAGCTTCTTCGCGCTCCTGCCTCGCAGGCAGCAGCGGTGGACGACGCTCGGCCAGTACACGATGTACGTCTATCTGCTGCATTCCTTCGTGCTGTACCCCTTCCGGGAATCGGGCGTTCTGCGCGGTCTCGACCCGACGTGGATCTGGCTTCCGCTCATCATCGTCATCTCCGTCGGCATCGCCTTCGCACTGTCGTCGAAGCCGGTACGCAGGCTCTTCCGCCCGCTGATCGAGCCGCGCCCCCGATGGATGTTCCGCGACGCCGAGCTCACCGCCGGCGGCGACCACCGCAACGACCCGACCGGGTCGAGGCGCAGTCGCTGACCGCTGTCATCAGGTAAGACAAGGCAACATTCCTGCACCGTCATGGCGGTGCGCTCTACCGTCGACCCATGACCGAGCTGAACCTTCCCGTCCTCGACCTCTCCCAGCTGGATGCCGGCGACGAAGCCGCAGCACGCTTCCGCGCCGACCTGCGCGCCGCCACCCGTGATGTCGGCTTCTTCTACCTCACGGGGACAGGCATCCCGAGCGAACTCGAGCACCGACTGCACCGAGCCGCGCGAGACTTCTTCGCCCTGCCCGACGACGACAAGCTCGCGATCGAGAACATCAAGAGCCCGCACTTCCGCGGGTACACGCGCGTCGGCGGCGAGCGCACCAAGGGCGCCGTCGACTGGCGAGAGCAGATCGACATCGGGCCGGAGCGCGACGCCGTCGAAGGCGGCCCCGCGTTCAACCGGCTCATCGGGCCCAACCTCTGGCCGGAAGCCCAGCCGGAACTGCGTGAGATCGTCGCAGAGTGGCACGCGGCCCTGTCAGCGATCTCCCGCCGGCTGCTTCGCGCCTGGGCACTCGCGCTGGGTGCCGAGGAGTCGTATTTCGACGACCACTTCGGTGAGCCCTCCACCCTGATCAAGATCGTGCGCTACCCCGGAACGAACGATCCACTGCCCCAGCAGGGCGTCGGCGCGCACAAGGACAGCGGTGTGCTCACCCTGCTCTGGGTCGAGCCCGGCCGCGGCGGGCTTCAGGTCGAGCGCGACGGCGAGTGGGTCGACGCCCCGCCCGTGGATGGCGCTTTCGTGGTGAACATCGGCGAGCTGCTCGAGTATGCGACGAACGGCTATCTCAAGGCGACCAACCACCGCGTGGTGTCTCCGCGCGCACCGCACGACCGCCTGTCGATCCCGTTCTTCTTCAACCCGGCACTCGACACCCAACTGCCCCTGATCGAGCTTCCCGCTGAGCTCGCCGTGCACGCGCGCGGCGTCACGCAGGATCCCGGGAACCCGATCCACAGTCTCTACGGCGAGAACGCCCTCAAGTCGCGCCTTCGTGCGCACCCCGACGTCGCAGCCATCCATCACGCCGAGCTCATCGGAGCGGCCGCGGAAACCGCCTGAGGCCGGCTCAGTCCCAGGCCAGCTCAACGGCGAGCGCGTCGAGGATCTGACCCCTGGCCTGATCGAGATGCGCGTACGACTGGGCCGCCGCGACCTCTCCCCGCCCCGCGACGATGGACGCCAGGATCTGCCGGTGATCCTCGGCGTGCTCGCTGGCCATGGTGGTCTGAGCGACGTGGAAGATCCAGTCCATGCGCCCCAGCATCGGCCGCAGACTGCGCTCGAGGATGCGGTTGCCTGAGAGACGCACGATCTCGAGGTGAAAGGCGAGGCTCGACTCGCTGACGCCTCCGGCGGCCGGGTGAACCGCGTCGAAGATCTCACGCAGGCGGTCGGCGCTGTCGAGGCCGCCGCCCACACGCTGAGCCGCCCGGCGCGCCGCGTACGGCTCGATGCACAGCCGCGCGTCGAAGATCTCCTCGACGTCGCCGCGGGTGATGGGAGTGAGGGTCGCACCGCGATGGCGGGACATCAGCACGAAGCCCTCACCCTCGAGCCGCTGCAGCGCCTGCCTGACAGGCACGCGAGACACGTTGAACCGCTCGGAGAGCTCGCGCTCCTTGAGCCATTCGCCGGGTTTGAGCTCGCCCTGGATGATCGTGCGAAGGAGGTCGCGATACACGCGATCCGCGACGGCGGATCCGTCAGCACTCGTCGCCATCAGACTCATCTGGTGTCTCCTTCTCCCGCCTGCTCCGACTCGTCGCCCCGATCCGGCGGCGTCACACCTGCTCGCGCACGGGGAACACCGGCGGGAACAGCTCATCGACGGTGCCCTGCCGGTACGCGCGACGCGGGTAGGCGGCCCGCATCTTCGCGAACAGAGCCTGCGTGTCGGCGCGCACGGTCTCGAGGTCGATGCCGTCGATCAGACCGTCGCGCATCACCACCCGGCCTCCGACCATCGTAAGGCAGGTGATGGGCGGCATCGACCCGTCGATGCTCGACCGCGATCCCGCCAGGCATCTCGACATCGTGTTCGGCCTCGCAGAGAAGTACCAGGTCGAGGTCGACATCCATCTTCATGAGCCCGGCCATCTCGGGGTGTTCAGCACGGACCTCGTGATCGAGCGCACCCGCGCCCTGGGCATGCAGGGCAAGGTCACGATGTCGCACGCGTATGACCTGGGCGCTGTCGACGAGGCGACCAGCCGCCGGCTGATCGACACGTTCGCCGAGCTCGACATCTCGATGGCCACCGTCGCCCCGTCGACGAGCAACCACCTCTCCCTCGTACAGCTCGTCGAAGCGGGCGTGCGCGTCGGCCTCGGCGAGGACGGCCAGCGTGACTATTGGAGCCCGTACGGCAACTGCGACATGCTGGATCGCACATGGCAGCTCGCCTTCGTCAACGGCTTCCGTCGCGATGACCTGATCGAACTGGCCCTCGCCGTCGGCACGATGGGCGGCGCGAGCATCATGTCGCACGACTCACCCCGCCCCACCGGCCCCGGTGAGCGACCGGGTGCGGCGGTCGGCGACCGCGCCGATCTGCTGCTGGTAGACGGCGAGACGCCCACCAGCGCGGTGATGGATCGAGGCGACGACCGCACGGTCATCCACGACGGACGAGTGGTCGCGGACGGACTGCAGGTCGTCGGGCTCTGAGCCTGCGGCGGGCGCCTGCCCCTTTCGAGGGGCAGGCGCCCGCACATATGACGAGAGCCGCCCACACCGTGGGCGGCTCTCCAAGAATGTTCTGCGCGATTGAACGCTGGTCGATTACCGACGAAGACCGAGGCGCTCGATGAGCGAGCGGTAACGGTTGATGTCGACGTCCTGCAGGTAACCCAGCAGGCGACGGCGCTGACCGACGAGCAGGAACAGACCACGACGCGAGTGGTGGTCGTGCTTGTGCTCCTTGAGGTGCTCGGTGAGGTCCTTGATGCGCTGCGTCAGCATTGCGACCTGCACCTCGGGGGATCCGGTGTCACCGGGGTGCGTCGCGTACTCTTCGATGATCGCCTTCTTGACGTCTGCTTCCAGTGCCATAGATTCGATCCCCTCTCTGCTTGTTGCGCGGTGCCCGACGCCGAATGCGTGGGCTCTCTTTATCCGCGGCCGATCAAACGGCAACCTGAACAGCTTACAGCATCCAGCCGCATGGAACGCGCACCGATAGCCTCGGTGAGTGCAGTTCTCCCGCGCTCATCTGATCGATCTCACTCCCCTCAGGACCAGCCCCGCATTCGCCCGCATGTGGATCGGCTCGGCGCTGGCCGGCATCGGCGGACAGCTGACCATCGTCACCGTCATGCTGCACGTCTTCGAGCTGACCGGCAGCACGTTCGCCGTCTCGATGATCGCCGTCGCGGGACTCGTGCCGATGGTCCTCGCCGGACTCTACGGGGGCATGCTGGCCGACGCGTTCGACCGGCGCCGCGTCGCGCTGATCGCGGCGACGATCGCCTTCGCGGCGACCGCCCTTCTCACGGTGCTGACCTGGACCGGAACCGAGACGATCTGGTGGCTGTACGGGCTCAGCATGATCATCGCCGCCGCGAACTCGGTCGGAATGGCCACGCGGACCGCCATCGTGCCGCGGCTGATCCCGCTCACTCAGCTCGCCGCAGCGTCCGCGCTCAACGGCGTCGCCTTCGGACTCACGGTCATGGTGGGCCCCGCCGTGGCCGGGATGCTGGTGGCGCTCACCGGATTCGGGTGGACCTACACGATCGACGTGATCCTCATGCTGTGCATGTTCCTGGGCCTCTGGACCCTGCCCGCACTGCTGCCCGAGGGCGCCGTCGTGCGTCCTGGTCTGGCATCGCTCGTCGACGGCTGGCGCTTCCTGCGCCGTGCCGGGAACATCCGCGCCCAGTACCTGCTCGACATCGCGGCGATGACGTTCGGCAACCCTCTCGCCCTCTACCCCGCCCTCGGCACGGTCCTTCTCGGCGGAGGCGCGGTGACGACCGGCCTGCTCACGGCATCGGTCGCCGTCGGGACCTTCGTGTCGAGCCTGTTCTCGGGGCGCATCGTCCAGTACCGCTGGCACGGCGCCGGCATCGCCCGTGCGGTCCAGGCGTACGGCGCGACGATAGCTCTCTTCGGAGCGATCGTGCTGATCGGGGCATTCCTGCCGCCGGCATCCGAGCACACCCCCGATGTGCCGCTCATCGTCGGCGCGTGCGTGGCGCTCGCCCTTTCAGGCGCCGCCGACAACATCAGCTCGATCTACCGCAACACGATGATGCAGGCGGCTGTGCCCGACGCGATGCGCGGACGCCTGCAGGGCGTGTTCATCATCGTCGTCGCCGGAGGTCCGCGACTGGGCGCCCTGTACGCGGGTGCGCTGGCCACCATCACCACTCTGTGGTTCCCGCCGCTGCTGGGCGGGCTGCTCGTGATCGGCCTCGCCGCGATGATCGCGCGCCTCACCCCGCGCTTCCGCGCCTATGACGCACTGAACCCGGAGGCCTGAGTCGCAGGCAGCGACTCGAGCCCCCGGGTCCTGGGCCGGATGTCTCAGGCCTGCAGGGCACCCTGCAGGTCGAGGTTGATCGTGATCTCCTTGCCGACGAGCACGCCGCCGGTCTCGAGAGCGGCGTTCCAGGTCAGGCCGAAGTCCTCGCGGTTGATGACGGTCTTGGCCGACGCGCCTGCCTTGTAGTTGCCCCACGGGTCGGCGCCGAAGCCGCCGAAGTCGAACTCGAAGCTGACCGGCTTCGTGATGCCGCGGATGGTGAGGTCGCCATCGACATAGAAGTCGCCGCCGTCGACGCGGGCACCGGTCGACACGAACTCCATGGTCGGGAAGTTCTCGGTGTCGAAGAAGTCGGCCGAGCGCAGGTGGGTGTCGCGTCCCTCATCATTGGTGTCGATCGAGCTCACGTCGACGGTGGCCTCGACCTTGGCCTCGAGCGGGTTCTCGGGAGCGATCAGGGTCGCGTTCTTGATGCCGAAGGAGCCGCGCACCTTCGAGATCATCATGTGGCGCACGCTGAAGGTGACCTCGCTGTGGCTGGGGTCCAGGACCCAGGTGCCGGGACGGTAGCCGGGGATCTCGATCGACATAAGTGTTCTCCTTGACGTTCATCGGGGCGCTCTCGCGCAGTACCGAGGATAACTTACATTCACACGCATGTATTCCCGGCGTGTCCGAGAACATGAGAGAACCCCTGTCCGCCGAGGCGGACAGGGGTTCTCTCAGAGCGTCTGTCGATCAGCCGACGGCGACGAGGTCGATGATGAAGATGAGGGTCTTGCCCGAGAGGAAGTGACCTGCGCCCGCCGGACCGTAGGCCAGGTGCGGGGGGATCACGAGCTCGCGGCGACCGCCGACCTTCATACCGGGGATGCCGTCCTGCCATCCCTGGATCAGGCCGCGCAGCGGGAACTGGATGGTCTCGCCGCGGCCCCACGACGAGTCGAACTCCTCACCGGAGTCGTACTCCACACCGGCATAGTGGACGGTGACGGTGTCGCCGGGCTTGGCCTCGGCGCCGTCGCCCTCGATGATGTCGCGGATGACGAGCTCTGCGGGAGCGGGTCCGGTGGGCGCGTCGAACTCGGGCTTCGTGCGTTCAGTCATGAGTCCATCCAACCCCGCATCCCGGGCCGTGGTCAATGCGAGACGTCCGCTGAGCGCGTAACCGCGACCGTCCGTGCCGCTCAGTCTCGGTCGGCGACGTCACGTGAGAGTCGCTGCGAGACCCACACCGGGATGAAGGATGCCAGGATGACGACCGTCGCGACGACGTTCACGACGTTCGCCTCGTTGGGACGCGCCATCTGATTCATGATCCACAGCGGCAGCGTGTCGACGCCCGGCGGAGCCGTGAAGATCGTCACGTACACCTCGTCGAAGCTCAGGGCGAAGGCGAGGATGGCACCGGCCACCAGCGCGCTGCGGAACTGCGGGAACGTCACCATGCGGAAGGTCTGCCACGGAGTCGCTCCGAGATCCTGCGAGGCCTCCTCGAGACTCGGGTTCATGCGCCGCAGACGTGCCAGCACGTTGTTGAAGACCATGACGATGCAGAAGGTGCCGTGGGCGATGATCATGCCCCAGAATCCGACCTGGATGCCGATCGGCTCGAGCATCTGGTTGTAGGTGTTGTTCAGCGCGACACCGGTCACGATTCCGGGCAGGGCGATCGGCAGCACCACGAGGAGGTTGACCCCTCGCTGTCCGAAGAAGCGGTACCGCTGCAGAGCGAAGGCCACGAGCGTGCCCAGCACGAGCGCGATGGCCGTAGCGCCCGTGGCGACCAGCACCGAGTTGAGCAGCGCGTCCCTGACGGGCTGACTCGTGAACGCGCGGCCCCACCACTCGAGGCTGAACCCGCTGACCGGCCAGCTGGCGATGCGGGCAGAGTTGAACGAGTTCATCACCACGAGCATGAGCGGGACATACATGAACGCGAGGATGACCGCGACGATGATCCCGAGCACGATCTTGGAGGTTCGCGACAGTCTCAGCATGGTCGGCTCACATCCTTTCCAGGGCGCCGGTGCGCTGCACGCTCACCAGGTAGATGACGACGAAGGCGATGGGGACCACCGAGAACGCCGCCGCGAGAGGCGGGTTCAGGTTGATGTTCGAGGCGATGACGCTTCCGATCATCTGCGTGTCGCCGCCGACGAACTTCGCGACCAGATAGTCGCCGAGACTCAGCGAGAACGTGAACACCGAGCCCGCGATGATCGCCGGCTTGATGAGCGGAAGGACGATGGTGCGGATGGTGCGCCACGAGCCGGCGCCGAGGTCTGCCGATGCGTCGAAGAGATTCGCGGGCAGCTGACGGATCGCGGTGTACACCGGAACGGCCATGTACGGCAGCCACAGGTAGGTGAGCGTGAGCACGACCGTGAACACGGTGAAGCCGGGACCGCGGATGCCGAAGGGCGCGAGCATCCAGTTGAAGAAGCCCTGCTCGGTGAACGTGATGCGCATCGCGATGACCTTCACCAGGTAGCCGGCCCAGAGCGGCAGCGTGATCGAGACGGCCAGCACCGCGCGCAGCCAGGGCGAGGCGACCTTCGCCATGAAGATGCCGAGCGGCACAGAGATGAGGATCGAGAGCACGGTGACCCCGAGAGCGATGCCCAACGTGCGCAGCGCCGTTGAGGCGTAGGCGGGGTTGGCGACCAGCTGCTCGAAGTTGCCGAAGGTGAAGCCGGGCTTGACCTTCGAGGTGAACGGGTCGGTCACCCAGAACGCCGTCACCAGCAGCATGACGAGCGAGAAGATGTAGATGCCGATGAGCCAGGCCATCGGCAGGGCCAGCAGGCCGGCGATGCGAACGCGGCGCGTCATGTCGTTCCTGTCGTCGTCGAGAGGGTGGTCCGGGGCGGAGGAGATGCCTCCCCCGCCCCGGGGTTCAGGCGGGGCGGATCAGCCCTTGACGCTCGTCCAGGCGTCGGTCCACTGCTGGAAGTTGGTGCACTTGACGTCCGTGCGACCATCGATGCACTGCTCGATCGGCGTGGTCCAGAACCACACCTTCTTGAAGTACTCCTCGTTCGTGGCGTTGTAGTACTCGCAGTGCGCCTTCGCCTCTTCGCTGGTGTCGCAGAACGCGGCGTTGGCTGGCGCCATGCCGAAGTTCATCGCGATCGCGCCGTTGACCTCCGGCGAGGAGGCGTAGTCCATCCATGCGTACGCGCAGTTGGGGTTCTTCGACTTCGCGGCGAGCATCCAGGCATCCGACCATCCGGTGGAGCCCTCTTCCGGCAGCACGCTCTTGAACTTCTCGTCTTCGGTGAGCTTGCGCAGCACCTCCCACGAGGTGCCCAGCACAGTGGTTCCGCCGGCGAACGACGTGATCTGCGCAGCAGGGTCGGCCCAGTACTCCGAGACGATCTCGTTCTGCTGCTTGAGCAGGTCGACAGCGGCCTTGAGCTGCTTCTCGTCGAGCGCGTACGGGTTCTCGATGCCGAGGTCGGGCTCGTGCGCCATCAGGTACACGGCCGCATCGGCGATGTAGATCGGCGCGTCGTACGCGATGACCTTGCCGGCGTACGGGCTGTCCTTCTCCCAGGCGACGTCCCAGCTGGTGGGCTCCTCGGTGACGACCTCGCTGTTGTACTGCAGGATGTTGGCTCCGCGGCCGATCGGGATGCCGTACGACTTGCCGTTGATGGTGTCGTAGATCTGACCCTTCATGCCCTCGACGATGTCGTCGCCGAAGTTCGGGATGAACTCGAGGTTGAGGGGCTGCACGTCGCCGCCGGCGATGAGGCGCAGGCTCGCGTCGCCGGAGGCCGAGACCAGGTCATAGTCGCCGGTGCGCATGAGCTGAACCATCTCATCACTGGTTCCCGCGACGCGGCGGTTGACCGTGCAGCCGGTCTCCTCGGTGAAGGCGTCCGACCAGGCGGGCTCCACGAACCCCGACCAGGCGATGATGTTCACCTCCTTCTCGTTGTCTCCGAGCTTCTCCATCATGGGAACGTCGGGGACGTCGATCGAGAGGCCGCCGTCGCCGCCGCCGGGCTCGCTGGCGGCAGAGCAGCCGGACAGCGCGAGGGCTGCAGCTGCGGCCAGGGCCGAGATGGCCAGGATCTTGTTTCGCATGGATCTCTCCTTCGTGATCGCGGTGCGCGAGTGTGTCGGTACTGCGGGGGGTGGATTCAGGGAAGCCGCGCGGCGTGCGCGGGGTTCCAGGTCGCGCGCACCCGATCGCCTCGGCCGGGTTCGCCGGTGCCGGAGGCGTGGTGGTGCGCGTTCGGGCGCTCGGCGATGATGTCGACGCCGGCGTCCGAGGTGATGAGGTAGCGGGTGGCCGGTCCCGTGTACACGACCTCGGAGATCGTGCCGACGAGTCCCACATCGCCGTCCGCGAGCGCGTCGGATGCTGCGTGCAGGCGCACGCGCTCCGGCCGGATGCTCATGGTGCGTCGATCTCGCGTGAGCTCGTCTGCGAGTTCGGCGCCGATGAGGTTGGACAGGCCGAGGAAGCGCGCGACGAACTCGGTCTGCGGCTCCTCGTAGACCTCACGGGCGCTGCCCACCTGCTCGATGCGACCGTTGTTGAACACCGCGACGCGGTCGCTGAGCGTCAGGGCCTCCTCCTGGTCGTGCGTGACGAAGATGAAGGTGATGCCGACCTCGCGCTGGATCTGCTTGAGCTCGATCTGCATCTGCTCGCGCAGCTGCTTGTCGAGGGCGCCCAGCGGCTCGTCGAGCAGCAGCACCTGGGGTCGCAGGATCAGTGCGCGGGCGAGGGCGATCCGCTGTCGCTGGCCGCCGGAGAGCTGGTGGGGCAGGCGCTCGGCCACGTGGTCGAGGCGCACGCGGCGCAGCGACTCGGCCACCTGCTCTGTGCGCTCGCTCTTGCTCGTGCCTTTGACCCGCAGGCCGTAGCCGACGTTCTCGGCGATGGTCATGTGCGGGAACAGGGCGTAGTCCTGGAAGACCGTGTTGACGTCGCGGGCGTGGGGCGGAGTACGGGTGACATCGACACCCGAGAGCCGCACCATGCCAGAGGTCGCCTCCTCGAAGCCTGCGATGATCCGCAGCACCGTGGTCTTGCCGGACCCCGATGGACCGAGCATCGAGAGGAACTCCCCCGGCGCCACGTGCAGATCGAGGTCGCGCACGGCGGTGAACTCGCCGAAGGACTTGGTAAGGCCGGTCAGCGACACGCTGCCCTCGGCGGAGGTGTCGCTCGCGGCATCAGTGGCCATCGCGGCAGTCGTCATCGTGCTCCTCGATCCTCATCGACTCGGAAGGTGGACTAAACATATAAAACCGTAGGTCATATTTCAAGTCTTCTTCTCGACGCGCACTCGTGGAAGAATCCAGGAATGGAATCGCTGACCTCCTCCCCCGGTGCCCGCACCGAGCAGGATCTTCAGCGCAGCCGTCATCCGCATCGTCTGCAGGGCGCCCTCTTCCAGCCCATCGGCGACGAGGGCAGGGCTGAGCTCGTCGAGCGGCGTCTGGTCGACGCGATCCACCGCGGACACCTGCGGGCCGGAGAGCGCCTCCCCTCTGAATCCGAGCTCGCCCGCAGCTTCGGCGTCGCCCCCGTCACCGTGCGCGAGGCGCTGCTCACCCTTCGAGGACAGGGGCTGATCGTGACCCGGCGCGGACGCAACGGCGGCAGCTTCGTCGTCGACGACGCCGACCCTCTCGCGTTCGCCCACACCGCCCTGCTTCACACCTCACGCCTGGCGCTGCGCGACATGGGCGCGCACTACAGCGCCATCACCGCCGCGGCCGTCCGCCTCGCCGCCCGCCGCGCCGATCCCAGTGAGGCGAACAGGGTTCTGCGGCGGCTGGAGCGGCTCGAGGATCTCGATGTCGACCAGCAGCGTCGCGTGCTCGACGACGTACTGGTCGAGCTCGTCTCTCTGAGCCAGTCGGCCAGGCTCACCCGTGAGCAGATGAAGCTGCAGGCCGAGTTCTCGCCGTATCTGCGGCTCGCCGCCCCCGATGATGCCGGCCTTCAGACGCAGTCCGCCTCTCTCGCGGGCATCATCGCCGCTGTCGAGCAGAACGATCCGGAGGCGGCGGGCTCGCGAACCGAGCAGCTGGTCGCCGATGTCATCGACGCGCTGATCCACCTGCAGAGCTCGCCACCTGGCATCCCATGACCCATTCCCTCTCTCGGACGGATCGGTCCCCCTCGACCCGCCCTATCCCCTCAAGCAGTTCCATCGACGTGCACTGGAGGACGCGATGAGCACCCAGACCACCACAGCCCCCGCCGACGCCGCCCGGATCGTCGAGGACTACTTCGGCGCTCCTATCCGCATGCTCGACAGCTGGGTCGGTCCCTGTGCGCAGGAGCTCGCCCAGCTTCTGAGCGAGGGATCTCTGACGCGCCCCCGCCTGGACGCCGTCGTCGAGCCGTACGCCGCACGCACCCTGGCGCTCGACGACGTGCCCGTGTACGGCGCCGGGTTCATCGCGGCGATCGACCTGCTCACAGATGCGCACAGCCACCTGGCATGGTGGCAGGGGGAAGACGGCCGCAAGCTCGTGCTCGCCTCACAGACCGTGAACAAGGAGTACATCGACTACAGCGAACTCGAGTGGTACCGCGTGCCGATGAGCACAGGCCAGCCGCACGTCGCCGGACCCTACGTCGACTACCTGTGCAGCGATGAATACACCATCACGATCGCCGTCCCGGCGGTCGCCGGCGGGCGGCTTCTCGGCGTCGCCGGGCTCGACCTCCTTGTCTCCGAGGTCGAGCGCGAGCTGACTCCTCGATTCGCGGCTCTCGGGCATCAGGTCACCCTCACCAACGGCGTCGGACGCGTGGTGGTGTCCACCGATCCGCGATGCGCGACGGGTGACTCCGTGCGGGGAAGCCGCCTCGCCGAGCTGCCCCGTGTGTCCTGTGCAGGCGTCGCGCTCGACGTGATCGTGGAGAGCGTCTGACCCCCGGATTCACGTGCGGGTCTTGACTTCGAACAGTGCGCGAGGCACCCTGTCTGTAGATCAACTCAGCGCCCGGGAGACTCGCAGGCATCGCCGCAGCACCGGGCGCTGAGTCTGTCTGCGGCAGCCGTCACAGGCTGTCAGTACGCCAGCAGGCGCGCCCTGGCATCCCGGGTCCGCATCAGCAGCGCGTGCTCGTCGGCCGCCGCGAGTGGGTCACGACCCGTGATCGCGCGCTGCCGCACGGCCGCCAGCGCGGCCGCGTCGCGGATGAACTGCTGCATGACGTCGCGACGATCGCCGCGAAGACCGGATGCCCATTGCAGACCCGTCCGCCGGCCCCCTGGCGTGGCGAGCATCTCGACCTCCTGCGGAGTGAACCAGCCCGCGGCGGCATAGTCGCCGAGCCGAATGCGCGTCAGGCGCGCCTCTTCCCGTCGCAGCGCGAGGATGGCCACGATGAAGCCGATGAACAGCGGCACCTGCGTGCTCAGGTACAGGGCGAGGAAGTCGCCCAGGAGCGACGATCCGTTCCAGTAGGCGTGCAGCGCGACCGCGCCGAGCAGTCCGAGTGCACCCGATCCCAGGGCCGTTGCGGTCGTCGCACCGCGGCGCGCGGCCAGGCCGATCGCGAAGCCCGTCAGCGCGGTGAACATGGCGTGAGCGAACGGCGACACCAGTCCCCGCAGCACGAACGTGAGGGTGAGCTGACCCGCTCCGCCGTCGATCAGGCTCGTGCCGAAGTACTGGATGTTCTCGGTGAAGGCGAATCCTGCGCCGACGAGGGCACCGTAGACCACCCCGTCTACAGGCCCGTCGAAGGCTCTGCGGCCGATGACGAACACCAGCAGCACTCCGAGTCCCTTCGCGATCTCCTCGATCACGGGGGCCTGGATCACCGCGCTGAAGAACTCGGTGCGCAGCCCGACAGCGAGCGTGAGCGCGAGGTCGACGAGCAGGGTGATGCCGACCGCTGCGACCGCACCCCACGCGAGCGCGAAGATCACGAGGCTCCTGGGCTCGGGCTCCCATCGATCGATGAGTCGCACGCCGGTGAGCACGATCGTGAGCGGTACGAGCGCGAGCACCAGACCGACGATCGAGGCCCCCGCGCCGAGGAAGAGCGCGAAGTAGGCGATGAGCGCGAGCATCGCGAATCCCAGAGCGCCGAACGCCCAGACCGACGCGCTGCGGCCTCGGCGTGCGGGCATGGGGAGAGCGGGCATCGCCGGGGCCGGCGCGGGCGCGGCCGGTGTGGGCGGCGCATACGCCGACGGACCAGCGAGCAGAGTGGGGAACGGCTCGCGCGACGGCCCTCGAGAGTCGCCCCGCTGCGGGTGCAGCGGCCGCGGGGGCTGTCCGTACACCGGATCCGACGGCTGCGCGGCCGGGGGCTGTCCTCCAAAGCTCATGCTCAAAGCCTATTGGCCGCCTCCGCCACGGGCGGCACCGCGCCCGGTACCGTAGAGACATGCGTTTCGCCCACCTGAGCGCTCGCGATTCCGACGCCCTGCAGCTCGCCGTCATCGACGGCGACGAGGCGATCCTCGTCAGCGACCTCCTCTCTCCCGCCCCCACCACCCTTCAGCAGCTCATCGAGGGCGGTGACGAACTGCTCGAGCGACTCCGCGGCGCATTCGCCGAAGGCGGGGCGCCCCGGCATCCCGTAGCAGACCTGCGCTTCGGTCCCGCAGTCATCGCCCCGCCGATCATCCTGGCCGTCGGCCTGAACTACGCCGCCCACTCCAGTGAGCTCGGGCTGAAGACCGACACCGCACCCACCGTGTTCACGCTGTGGCCGAACTCGCTGGGAGCGCACGGCGCGACCACGTCGTGGCCGCGGGCGCTCAGCGAGTCGGTCGATTACGAGGCCGAGCTGGGCGTGATCATCGGGCGCGCCGCGAAGGACCTCTCCACCGATGAGGCGCTGGACAGCGTCTGGGGCTACACCGTGGTCAACGACATCACCGCCCGCGACATCCAGTTCGCCGAGGCGCAGTGGTCGCGCTGCAAGTCGTTCGACGGGTTCACCCCGACCGGCCCTGTGGTCGTCACCGCGGATGAGATCGCCGACCCGCAGGATCTGCACATCTGGGCCGTCGTCGACGGACAGACGGTGCAGGACGCCAGCACCGGGCAGATGGTGCGCAGCGTCGCCACGCTCATCTCTCATCTCTCCTCCTCGGCCACGCTGCAGCCGGGCACTCTGATCTCCACGGGCAGCCCCGGCGGAGCGGGGTACTCGCGCGACCCGCAGATCTTCCTCCGCGACGGATCGACGGTCACTGTCGGAGTCGACGGCATCGGCGAACTGACCACGCACTGCCGCATGCTCGGCTGATCGCCCGGCGTATACACGAAGAGAGGTGGATGCCCGCGGGCATCCACCTCTCTTCGTCTGGTCCGGGCTCAGCTCTCGGGGAGGTCCTCCGCCGCGATCACGGGGATCGCCGCCGTCACGGTCTCGAGACCCGACAGACGCGCCGGCGAGATCTGCTTCATGACCTCTTCGCGCGACATCAGACCCGCTTCGACGACCAGATCGGCCACGTTGCGGTTGGTGAGCAGCGCTGTCTTGGCGAGTGCGGCGGAGGCCGCGTAGCCGATGAACGGAGTCAGCGCCGTGACCACGCCGACCGATGCGCCCACCATGGCACCGAGGCGCTCGCGGTTGGCGGTGATGCCGTCGACGCAGTTGACGCGAAGAGTCCACATCGCCTGACGCATCCAGGTGATCGACTGGAAGATCGAGTGCGCGATGACCGGCTCGAACGCGTTCAGCTGCAGCTGGCCGCCCTCGACGGCCATGGTGACCGTGACATCGGCGCCGGCGACGGCGAACGCGACCTGGTTGACCGCCTCCGGAATGACCGGGTTGACCTTCCCGGGCATGATGCTGGAGCCCGCCTGCATGGCGGGCAGGTTGATCTCGCCGATGCCGGCCTGCGGACCCGACGAGAGCAGGCGAAGGTCGTTGCAGATCTTCGACAGCTTGATGGCGTTGCGCTTCAGCGACGACGAGAACGACATGAAGGCACCGGTATCGCTCGTCGCCTCGACGAGGTCGGTGGCGGTGCTGAGATCGAGGGCGCTGATCTCACGCAGGTGCTTGAGCACGGTCGGCGCGTAGTCGGGATGAGTCGTGATGCCCGTGCCGATCGCGGTGGCGCCCATGTTGATCTCGGTGAGGAGGGACGCGTTCTCGGTGAGTCGGCTGTGGTCCTCGCCGAGGGTCGTCGCGAATCCGTTGAACTCCTGACCGAGCGTCATCGGCACCGCGTCCTGAAGCTGCGTCCGACCGACCTTGAGCACATCGTGGAACTCGTTCGCCTTGCCCAGGAACGACTTGCGCAGCAGATCGAGCTCGTCGAGGAGCGAGACGAGGTTCAGCGAGAGGCCGATCTTCACTGCGGTCGGATAGACGTCGTTGGTGGACTGACTGCGGTTCGTGTGGTCGATCGGCGACAGGAACGAGTAGTCGCCCTTCTCGCGGCCCGCCATCTCGAGCGCGATGTTGGTGATGACCTCGTTCGCGTTCATGTTGGTCGAGGTGCCCGCGCCGCCCTGGATCACGCCCACGATGAACTGGTCGTGGAACTCCCCGTCGATCACTCGCTGCGCGGCGGCATCGATCAGGTCGGCCTTCTCGGGGTCGAGGACCCCGATCTCCTTGTTGGCGCGAGCGCTGGCCTGCTTGACCATCGCGAGGCCGCGCACGAGGTCGGGATACACCGAGATGGGGCGCTTGGTGATGGGGAAGTTCTGCTCGGCGCGCAGCGTGTGGACGCCGTAATACGCATCCGCCGGGATCTCGAGGCTTCCGATCGAATCGGTCTCTGTGCGGGTAACAACAGGCTCAGACGAGGCCATGTCACATCCTTGTGGGGGTAGTGGCGATCAGTGATTCGGGGGATGCCTCCAGTCTATGACGCTTCAGCGACCGGGCTTGCGAGAGAACACCTCGAGTCGCTGCTCGGGGGTGAGGGATGCCATCCGCTCGGCCCACTCGCGCGTGAAGAAGTCTCCGGTGGGCGCCTCCACGACGGGCACGACGGTGTGCGTGATCGTGTCGCGGTAGACGTGCACGAGCTGGAATGCCTGCGCGGCATCCATGCCATTGACGTCCACCGCCGGTCGCGCCACGTTCATCGTGTAGCAGGTAGCCGACGCGACGCTCACTGGGATGCCTGCGAACGTTCCGTGAGAGGAGTAGTGCAGGTGACCCGCCAGGATCGCTCGCACGTCCGTGCCGTGGATGACGCGCGCGAGCTCGTCCTGGTTCCGCAGCTCGAGGATGTCGAAGAGCGGGATGTGGCTCGGCACCGGCGGGTGGTGCATCGCGAGGATCGTTCCGTGCGGCGCGGGCTCCCTCAGTACGTCGCCCAGCCAGTCGAGCTGGCCGGCATCGAGGTCGCCATGGTGCCAGCCCGGCACGCTGGTGTCGAGTGCGACCAGCCTCAGTCCGCTCAGATCCCAGACGCCTGTGACCGGCTGCTCTGTGGGCGGCAGGTCGAGAAGGTGCTGTCGCAGCGCCGGGCGCTCATCGTGGTTGCCCGCCACCCAGATCACGGGGCAGCCCAGGTCGATCGCGAAGGGCTCGACGGCGGCCCGAAGCCGGCGATACGCATCCGGCTCACCGAGATCGGCGAGGTCACCGGTCACCACGATGGCTGCGGCCTCGCAGTGGGTTGCCCGGATCGCGTCGAGGGTACGCGCCAGGTTGTGCTCGACGTCGTAGCGCTCCCCCAGCCGGCCGCCGTCTGCGAGCAGATGCGGATCGCTGAGGTGCACGATCACGTGGGAGGCCGGGTCGTGGCTGCCGAAGGCGAACGGGGCTGACATGGCCCAAGCCTAGAGCTGCCGGCGCCGCGTCGCCCAGCGGTCGCGGGCGCGTCAGTGACCGAGGACGATGAGCAGGATGCCGCCGATGACCGCGAGCGTGCACAGCGCGAAGCACGCGATCGCGGCGATGAAGGCGAGCGTCTTCTGGCCCTCGCTCAGCGGGCTCTTCCGAGCGGCCTTCTCGGCCTGCTTCGCGGCGCGCCTGATCTCCTTCTCGGAGAGCACCGTGATGGCGTCGGTGAACTCCACCGGGGTCACGACCGGCACACGACCCGCGCGCACCAGCATCCGGAGACCAAGGGCGTAGAAGAGCACGATCGATCCGGCACCGAGCAGCGCGGCGCCGAAGACGTTGAGGAAGGCGATCCAGTCGATCGAGATCATCGGGCATCCTCCTGCTCGTCAACGGCGATGTCCCACTCGGCGAGCTTCGCGCGCTCCTTGCGGCTCGCGCTGAGCAGCTCCCATTCCTGCGCTGCGCGCTCGGCCTCGGCGAACTTGTCGGCGGCCTTCTGCGCTGCCCGCTTGGCGGCCTTCACCTCCGCGGGCGAGGCACCGACCTTCTTCAGCTTCTTCGCGCGGCGGGCGGCGCGCTCGGCCTCGTCCGCCTTGCGCTCTGCGCGCTCGAGGGCGCGCATCAGCTCGATGCGCGTCGCGCGGCGCGTGGGCCCAGGCACTTCGGGCTGATCGACCGCGAGACCGGACTCGGCGACGTCGCTCATCGCGTTGGCGTGGGTGACCTCATTGCGGCGCGAGTACAGGAACAGCCCGACGATGATGACCAGGGCCAGCACGGCGTCGATCGCGACACCCCAGGTGCCGAGCCAGATGACGAGCAGCGCGGCGAGCGCGCCGACGCCGCCGGCCGCGGGGAGGGTGAGCAGCCAGCCGATCGCGATGCGGCCGGCGGTGGCCCAGCGCACGGTGGCGCCGCGGCGACCCAGCCCCGAACCGATGACCGAGCCGGACGCGACCTGCGTGGTCGACAGGGCGAAGCCGAGAGCGCTCGAGGCGAGGATGGTCGCGGCGGTCGAGCTCTCAGCCGCGAAGCCCTGCGCGGGCTTGACCTCGGTGAGACCCTTGCCGAGGGTGCGGATGATGCGCCAGCCGCCCAGGTACGTGCCGAGCGCGATCGTGAAGGCACAGGCGATGATGACCCACAGCTGCGGCTCATGATGCACCCCCGACTGCCACCCGATCGTGATCAGGGCGAGGGTGATGACACCCATCGTCTTCTGCGCGTCGTTCGTGCCGTGCGCGAGCGCGACGAGGGAGGAGGTGAAGATCTGTCCCCAGCGGAAGCCGGAGCGGCCGTCGGGCTTCCCGTCGTACCGGCGGGTGATTCCGTAGGCGATCTTGGTCGCCGCGAACGCGATGAGTCCCGCGGTGAGCGGTGCGATCAGGGCCGGGAGGATGATCTTCGAGAGCACCATGCCGAAGTCGATGCCCGTCGCTCCCACACCGACGAGGGTCGCGCCGATCAGGCCGCCGAAGAGGGCGTGCGACGAGCTCGAGGGGAGGCCGAGCAGCCAGGTGAGCATGTTCCAGGTGATCGCGCCGATCAGGCCGGCGAAGATCAGCGGCAGGAACACCTCCGCACCCATCTTGCTGATCGCGTCCTCGCGGACGATGCCGCCGGAGACCGTCTTCGCCACCTCAGTCGAGAGGAATGCGCCGATCAGGTTCAGGACTGCTGCCAGGAGCACCGCGGTCTTCGGCTTGAGCGCGCCGGTGGCGATGGGCGTCGCCATCGCGTTCGCGGTGTCATGGAATCCGTTGGTGAAGTCGAAGAAGAGTGCCAGCGCGATGACCAGCACGACGACGAGGGCTGCGGTTTCCACCGGTCTCTTTCGTTGGGACTGCCAGGGAGGGGCCGAGAGCTCGGCTGTGACGAACGAAGAGTTCACCGTGGGTTTGTCATCCGTTAAAGGACCCTCATGAATCCTCCCACCCTGCTCCGCCAGGGTCAACTCGCCGGGTAGCGTGGCAGGGTGACCGACACCAGCATCCGGCCGCCCGAGGCCGCCCGCCGCATCATCACCCGCACCCATCACGGCGACCGCTTCGACGACGCCTACGAGTGGCTCCGTGCCAAGGAGGACGGCGAGGTCATCGCGCATCTGGAGGCCGAGAACGCGTACACGGAAGCGCGGACCGCACACCTCGAGCCGCTGCGGGAGAAGCTGTTCCAGGAGGTCAGGTCGCGGGTGCAGGAGACCGACCTGTCTGTGCCCACCCGACGCGGCGACTGGTGGTTCTACGGCCGCACCGAGGAGGGCGCCCAGTACGGCATCCACTGCCGCACAGCGGTCACCGGAGACGACTGGACTCCCCCCGTCCTCGAGCCCGGGGTTCCGGTCCCTGGCGAGGAGGTGCTTCTCGACGGCAACATCGAGGCACAGGGACACGAGTTCTTCTCCCTCGGCGCCTTCGACGTGTCCGACGACGGCACCAGGCTGCTCTGGGCCGTCGACGTCGAGGGGTCGGAGCTCTACACCGTGCACGTTCGCGACCTCGTCACCGGTGAGAAGCTCGACGATGTCATCCCCGACACCGGCCAGGCGTTCTTCACTCCAGACGGCACCGCCATCCTCTACACGACGCGCGACGAGGCGTGGCGACCCGACACCCTCTGGCTGCACCGCATCGGCACACCGGTCGATGCCGACGTCAAGCTGTTCCATGAGCCCGACGAGCGGTTCTGGATGGGCGCCGGCATCACCCGCAGCCGCCGCTATCTGGTGATCGGACTCGGGTCGAAGGTCACCAGCGAGGAGCTGCTGATCGATCTCGCCGACCTCGGCGCCGACCCGGAGCACGCCGAAGCGCATGTCGTATGGCCTCGGCGCGAAGGCGTCGAGTACTCGGTCGACCACGCTGTCGTCGACGGGGAAGACCGCCTCTTCATCCTGCACAACGAACACGCCCTCGACTTCGAGCTGGTCTCGGTGGCGGCATCGGACCCGCAGGGCGATCGCCAGGTGCTGATGCCCCACCGGCCCGGCAGGCGCATCATCGACGTCGACTGCTTCCGCGACTTCGCGACTCTCGAGTACCGCAGCGAGGGCCTGGTGCGCGCGGGAGTGATGGACCTCGCCACGGGCGCTCTGAACGAGGTCGAGTTCGACGAGCCGCTGTTCGACGCGTACTTCAGTGGCAATCCGGAGTGGCACTCGCCCTTCTTGCGGATGACGTACACCTCCTTCGTCACGCCGTCGCAGGTGCTCGATCTCGAGGTGGCCACGGGCGAGAAGCACCTGCGCAAGCAGATGGCGGTTCTCGGTGGATACGACTCGGCGGACTACGGTCAGCAGCGGGTGTGGGCGACTGCGCCCGATGGCGCGCAGGTGCCCGTCTCGCTCGTCTGGAATCGTTCGTTCGGCGACCCAGGCGACGAGCCGCGGGCGCTGCACCTGTACGGCTACGGCTCGTACGAGCACTCGATCGACCCTGGCTTCTCGACGATGCGGCTGTCGATGCTCGACCGCGGCGTCGTGTTCGCGGTGGCGCACGTGCGTGGTGGCGGCGAGATGGGCCGTGACTGGTACGAGCAGGGCAAGGAGCTGCACAAGCGCAACACCTTCACGGACTTCATCGCCTGCGCGCAGCACCTGGTCGACACCGGTGTGACGACGCCGCAGCGGATGGTGGCAGAGGGCGGCAGTGCAGGAGGCCTGCTGATGGGCGCCGTGGCCAATCTCGCCCCCGAACTGTTCGCGGGCATCCTCGCCGGTGTGCCGTTCGTCGACGCACTCACCTCGATCCTCGACCCCTCGCTGCCGCTGACGGTCGTGGAGTGGGACGAGTGGGGCGACCCGCTGCACGACCCCGAGGTATACGCGTACATGAAGTCGTACACCCCGTACGAGAACATCCGCGAGGGCGCGGCCTATCCCCGGATCCTCGCCATGACCTCGCTCAACGACACGCGCGTGCTGTACGTCGAGCCGGCGAAGTGGGTCGCCGCACTGCGCTATGCGGGAGCAGCGGACGTGATGATGAAGTGCGAGATGTCCGCAGGCCACGGTGGCGTCAGCGGACGCTACAACTCCTGGCGGGAGCGCGCGTTCGAGCTCGCCTGGCTGCTCGACGTGCTCGACCTGGCCGACTGATCAGGTCGCCGGATCCGGCGACCTGGGCGGAACCGGATGCCCGTGTGCCGGGCATCCGGTTCGCGGAGACATCTGCGCACAGCGGCCCAGCGTCAGCCGAAGAGCGCGGCGGCCTCGTCGTAGCGCTCGCGCGGCACCGTCTTCAGCTCTCCGAGTGCATCAGCGAAGGGCACTCGCACGATGTCGGTGCCGCGCATGGCGACCATCTGGCCCCAGCACTCCTCGACCAGTGCATCGGCGGCGTTGAGGCCGAGTCGCGTCGCGAGCACGCGATCGAAGCCGGAGGGCGAACCGCCGCGCTGGATGTGACCGAGCACGGTCGAGCGGGTCTCGATGCCGGTGCGGCGCTCGATCTCGGGAGCGAGGATCTCACTGATCCCGCCGAGCCGCGGACGGTTGAACGCGTCGAGG
Organism: Microbacterium esteraromaticum; assembly: GCF_016907315.1. Classification (NCBI taxonomy): domain Bacteria; kingdom Bacillati; phylum Actinomycetota; class Actinomycetes; order Micrococcales; family Microbacteriaceae; genus Microbacterium; species Microbacterium esteraromaticum. Next base: position 3,059,568 of record NZ_JAFBBS010000001.1, on the reverse strand, counting down.
CCCTTGTCGCTGTACGCCTCGTCCATACCGGTCAGGGTGAAGCCCTCCGACACGACGACGAGCGGAGCGCGGCCACGGTCATGGGCGCTGGTGACGAGATCGCAGATCTCGTCCATCGACATGGGCACCTCGGGGATGCAGATCACATGGGCTCCGGATGCCATACCGGCATGCAGGGCGATCCATCCCACGTGCCGCCCCATGACCTCGGCGACCATGCAGCGCTGGTGCGAGTCGCCCGTCGTCCTCAGGCGGTCCATGGCGTCGGTGGCGATGTTGACGGCCGTGTCGAAGCCGAACGAGTAGTCGGTCGCATGCAGGTCGTTGTCGATCGTCTTGGGGACGCCGAGCACCTTGATCCCGTCTTTGGACAGGCGGTCGGCGGCAGCGAGGGTGCCCTCTCCCCCGATCGCGACCACGCCGTCGATGCCGTGAGCGGCGAGGGTCTTCGCGATCTTGTCGGCGCCGCCGCGCGGGCCTTCGTACGGATTGGTGCGGCTCGTGCCGAGGATCGTTCCGCCGACCTTCGACAGGCCCTTCACCTCATGCCTGGTGAGGGGGAAGAAGTCTCCGTCGACCACACCTCGCCAGCCGTCGCGGATGCCGACGAACTCCAGGTGATGGTTGGTCGTGCCCTTGAGCACGATGCCGCGGATGACCGCGTTGAGCCCGGGACAATCGCCGCCGCTGGTGAGGATGCCGATCTTCATGCTGGTGCCTTCGCGCTTCAAGGGAAAGGGGTAGAGGAGGCGACGCTGCCCGTTGTCGACCCTAGTGCTGATCGCGCCGAGAAGCCATTCGAACAGCGCGAAAATGACGGATCTTGCCGCACGAGGGGCGCCGATCACAGGTTCTTGGTCGAAACGTGCCTCTACAACGGAAAATGGGCGCTAAGAACAGAAGTTCTTAACGCCCATTCTCGGCAGTGCGTCACTCGGCGCCGAGAGCCTCCCGCAGCAGGTGCATAAGAGCGGCCAGCTGCACCGACTCGCCGGGTTCGTCCGTCACGGCCTCACCGTCGAGAGCGCGGGCAGCGAGGCCCTGCTTCTGATCGATGAGCTCAGCGATCTTCGTGTCGAGCGTGTGCGCCGCGATGATCCGCCATGCGGTGACGGGCTCGTCCTGGCCGATGCGGTGCACCCGGTCGATCGCCTGCGTCTGCTCGGCTGCCGTCCAGCTCAGCTCGGCGAGCACCACGTTCGAGGCGACCTGCAGATTCACCCCGACGCCGGCGGCCGTGAGCGAGCAGACCGCTACGCCGACCTCCGGGTCGGTGTTGAAGGCATCGATCGCCTGCTGACGCACGGGCGTGGTCTGGTCACCGCGGATGGACACCGACTTGATCCCTGCTGCGGCGAAGTGCGCCTCGGCCTGATCCATCACGTCGACGTGCTTGGCGAAGAACACGACCTTCTCGACCGACCGCTGCAGCTGGGCGGCGTAGTCGGCGGCCAGGAGAGCCTTGGCCTGTCCGATCTTGCGGACCATCGTGAAGACGTTGTCTCCACCGGCCCCTGCGGCCTTCGACTCCTCGAGCTCGTTGTGCGCCACGAGACGCACGATGTCGTCGTCGATCTCCCCCGGTCCCAGCGACTGCCCATGGGTCGCCGTGCGCGCCTCGACAATACGGCGGTACTTGGCCGCCATCCGCTCTCCGAGCTCGCGTTCGGCCGCCCGGATGCCGCGGCCGAACTCGTCGTCCAGCTGCACCGGCAGGTCGGCGATCAGCTTGTCGGGCAGGTCTGCCGCGACATCCTTCTTCTTGCGCCGCACGATGCCCATCGAGATGACCGCGTCGCGCGCCTCGGCGTAGAACGACTTGTCGGCGGGGGTCAGCCCCGTCGCGTCCAGCTTCTCCATCAGCGCCGGCTCGGGCTTCTCGCCGTTGGTCCAGCCGAGGAAGCGCCAGATCGCATCGAAGTCTTCGACGTCGTTGATCAGGGGGGTTCCGGTCAGCGCGAGCATGAGCGGGTTGCGCTCCCGATCGCGGATCCGGCCCGCGAGCGCCAGGACGTTCTGCGAGCGCTGCGACGACAGGTTCTTGATGAAGTGCGCCTCGTCGACGACCATGCCCTTCAGGCCGATCGAGCCCAGCCACGAGAGGTGCCGGTCGAGGATCTCGTAGTTGACGATGAAGACATCGGCGAACGCGTCGATGTCGGCGCCGTCACCCTGGATCACCGCGGCGCGGCGCTGCGGCGTCCAGCGCTCGACCTCGCGCGCCCAGTTCATCTTCACGACGTTGGGCACGACGACGAGCAGCGGGTACGCGTTCGCGACCGACGCGGCGAGCACCGACTGGGCGGTCTTGCCGAGACCGGGCTCGTCTGCGAGCAGGAAGCTGCGGTGTCCGCCGCGAACCGCCTCGACGAAGCGCGACTGGTGAACCATGACCTCTCGCCCCTTCGGCGAGATGTGGTCGTACTCGGGGGTCGGCGGCAGCTCCATGCTGGCCGCTCCCCCGCCTGCGCCGGACTCGACGGCCTTGTAGAGCGGCCCCATCAGCTCCCAGCCATCGAGACGGCGCCGAGGCACCGAGGTCGCGCGGGGCGTGAGGTCGGGCTCGAGGAACGGGGACGCCAGCAGACGCGACTCGACCGAGGGCGGAGTGACCTGCTTCTCGGCGAGGGCCGCCGGCACGACCGGCGTCTGCACGATCGGTGCGATGTCGGTGATCACGAGCTCTTCGGGCGCGAGTTCAGCACCCGACTCGAGCAGCCAGTCACGGCGCATGCGCTTGGCGACCGGGGAGGTCGCCTGATCCGCCTCGAGCAGCTGGATGAGCGAGGTGTCTCGCGCAGCCGTCTTGGCGAGGATGGTGGCCACACCGTCGAGCCGCTTGAGCAGCTCGGCCCGGGCGGCATCGGTCAGCTCGCCGTCGGCCTTCACCCGGGCGCGCTCCTCGCGCACCAGGAACGCGATCACCTGGAACTTGACCCGGTTCGTCGGCCCCAGCTTCGCGCGCTGCGCCTTGGCCTCGATCTCGCGCACCTTGCGGGCGAGGATCGGGATCAGGGGCGCCTCTTCATCTCGACGGGACGTCTTCTTTCGCCGCGGGGCGGCGGTCGCCGTGCTCGGCATGCTCCTCCTGAGCGTGAGTGCCGAAGTGCCGAAGCGGCCTTCGGTTCGTTGCTGTCATCCGCGTGTGGCGTCAGCCAGGACCGTGCGGATATGCGTGCTCGGCTGCGCGCACATGGCGGCTGTCGACGAGCACTGCTTCGAGTTTAGGCCATCCGGCCCGGTAACGCCCGGATGAGACGCGGAGTGCACCGCGAATTCAGCCGAGCGCGAGGCGATCACGAGCTACCGCGACGTCGTCGGCTATCTGCGCGATGAGCGATTCCATGCCGGCGAAAGCGACCATTCCGCGCAGGTGATGGGTGAACTCGACCGTCACCCGGTGGCCGTACAGGTCGAGCCCGGTCGCGTCGAGCACGTGCGCCTCGACCTGTCGCCGGTCGACGTCATCGAAGGTGGGGTTCGTTCCCACCGAGATGGCCGCGGGGTGCCGGATGCCCGTGTCGTGGTCGACGAGCCAGCCGGCGTAGACCCCGTCTCCGGGCGCGAGGGCGTCGATGACCTCCGAGAGGTTGGCGGTCGGGAATCCGAGCTCGCGGCCGCGCTTGAGCCCGTGCACCACTTCGCCGGCGACGCTGACGGGACGCCCGAGGACGGCGGCGGCCTGATCCACGTCTCCTGCGGCGAGCAGCTCGCGTACCCAGGTCGAGGACACTCGTCGCCCTCCGCCTTCGGGGGTGACGTCATCCACGACATCGACCGTGAAGTCGTGCTGCGGTCCGAGCTTCTGAAGCAGCTCCGGGTCACCGGCGCCCCCGCGCCCGAAGCGGAAGTCACGGCCGACGAGGATCGTGGTCGCGTGCAGCGCGTCGACGAGGATGTCGCGGACGAAGTCCTCGGCGGGCAGCGATGCAAGAGCGCGGTCGAAAGTCAGCACCAGCGTGGCATCGAGGTCGAGCTCGCCGAGCAGCTCGATCTTGCGCTCGGTCGCAACGACGTTCTCGGGGCACAGCTCGGGTCGAAGCACCTCGAGCGGGTTGCGGTCGAAGGTGACCGCAACGGTGCGCGCACCCACGGCCCGGGCGTCTTCACGCATGCGATCGATCACGGCGCGGTGTCCGACGTGCACTCCGTCGAACTTGCCGATGGCGACGACCGACCGGCCGAAATCGGCGGGCACCTCGGACGGGTCCCGGAAGACGATCATGCCGTTTCCCCTTCGGGGCGGTGCGTGCGCAGCCACCACAGCCCGAAGACCGGCAGCACGAGCGGCACGAAGAGATACCCCATCCCGAAATACGACCACACGCTGTCATGCCCGAACAGCGCCGGCGCGAGCAGGCTGAGCGCCCCGACCACCACCACGCCGGTCAGCTCGAAGACGATCGCCACCCAGGCCACCGTGTACCAGCCGCGCCGGTGCGCGAGCACGAGGGCGAGCGTCGCGAGGATGTACACGACAGCGGCCAGCGCCGAGAGGCTGTACGCGAGAGGTGCCTCGTCGAAGCGGCGGACGATCTGGACGAAGCTGCGGCCGGTGGCAGCAAGCGCCATCACGGCGTAGACGATGACGAGGACTCGACCGATGCCCGTCATCCGGGTGCGCGAAACGGTGTGGGACATTGCGTCGTCCATCTTACGCGCGACGACACGGTCGGCCGGCGGCCTCACGCGACCTGCAGCGTCCAGATGGCCTGCATGCGCCACAGCATGATCGCCAGCGACAGTCCGATCACGCCCAGGATGACCGTGCTCCACCTCGTGCGATCCAGCAGCGCCCAGGCTGTGCCGCCGATGGGCAGCAGCACGGCCGAGACCAGGTACACCCAGAACTCGAGCAGATCGCCGGTGGGCGGGTTGCCGGCGAGCGGGGCGATGATCGCCACGACCACCTGGGCGATGAGCAGCAGCTCGACCAGCAGCAGGCTGCCGACGGTCCAGTCGCTCGGCCGCCGGCCCGCGAGGCCGGCGACCACGCAGAAGAGTCCTGCCGCGCACGCCACGGCGATCTGAGTGATCGTGAACCACAGGATCATCGCTGCGCCTCCGGCATGTTCATTGCGCTCTTGATGTCTCTGCCTCGCGCCTCCACGACGCCGACCAGCACGCCGTCGGGGTCGATCGCCGCGACTTCGGATGCCTCCAGGCGGTCCGCCTGCCCGCTCAGACGCTTGCCGTGCCGGAGGTCGCGGGCCTCGTCCGCCGTGACGTCGAGCACGGGCATGGTTCGGGCGGCTGCGGCGGCGGGAGTGAGCATCGGAGCTCCGTCGAGCTGATCGAGGGTCACGGCGCCGCCTATGTCGAATCCGCCCACACGGGTACGCCGCAGCGCGGTCAGGTGACCGCCGACGCCGAGTGCCGCGCCGAGGTCACGGGCGAGGGCGCGGATGTAGGTTCCCGACGAGCAGTCGACCACGACGTCGAGGTCGATGACGTCCTGGTCGCGTCGGGTCTCGAGCACGTCGAAGCGCGAGACGGTCACCTGTCTGGCGGCGAGCTCGACCTCCTCACCGGCGCGCACCCGGTCGTAGGCGCGTCGGCCGTCCACCTTGATGGCCGACACTGAGCTGGGCACCTGCGAGATCGCACCGGTGAGCGCGACGATACCCGCGCCGATGCGGTCATCGGTCGCCGCCTCGAGGGCTGCCGGCTGAGCCGTCTCGATGGTCTCGCCCTCGGCATCGTCGGTCGTGGTGCCGGCACCGAGGCGGATCGTCGCGGTGTAGGTCTTGTCGGCGCCGACGATGTACGTCAGCAACCGGGTCGCGCCTTCGATGCCGATCACCAGGAGGCCCGTCGCCATCGGGTCGAGAGTGCCCGCGTGCCCTACTCTGCGCGTGCCGAAGGCGCGTCTAGTGCGGGCGACGATGTCGTGGCTGGTCAGCCCGCCGGGCTTGTCGACGAGCAGGATGCCGGGTGAGACCATCCCTCCAGCGTAGAGCGTGTCACCCGCAGACCTCGTACGGCGGTTCGTCCAGAACGGTGAGCGTTATGGCGCTCACCGCGTCGCGGTCCTCGGCGAAGGTGAAGAACAGCGAGCCTGCGCCGGCACCGTCCACTCGCAGCATCTTCGCTTCGCCGATGGTCGAGGTCTGCTCCTCGGCATCCGGATGCGCGGCCAGCACCTCTGCGCGAGTCGATCCGAAGCCGAGGACGTCTGACGTGCGAGGGCCGTCCGATGGCGCGAGCGGCACGAGGGCCGCGACGTCGATAGTGGTGACCTCGCCGTCCTGCTCCGCGCTGTCGTGCACGAAGTACGCCGTCAGCGAGTGGTCGGGCGCGTTCCAGAAAGCGGCCCAGGAGCAGGTCTCGTCGACCGTCCAGGTCGGCACCGCCTCTCGCGCCTGCGAGAAGGGCTCTCCGAGCTGCACCGGCCCGATCGAGCTCTCCGTGACGATCCAGGATGCGGGATCGTTCAGGTCGAGCGTGGGCTCATCCGAAGGCGACGTGGACGGCGACGGCGACGCGCTCGATGTCACCGGCGGGTCGGTCGGGGTTGCGGACCCGGCCGGGTCTGACGTGGACGCACAGCCGCCGAGCGCGGTCGTCATCACCACCGCTCCCAGAAGCAGGATGTTGCGCGTCGTCGTGCTGGTCATGTGCTCACCCTCCGTAACAGCCGAATAGGCTGGCGTGGTGCCGACGCCCCCGCCGATGTCCCCCGCAGCAGAGTGGCGTCGAACCCTGGTGGAATGGTACGCCGGGTCAGCGCGCGATCTTCCCTGGCGACGCGCCGAGTTCTCCGTCCGCTATGGCGCCTGGGGAACCCTGGTCAGCGAGTTCATGCTGCAGCAGACGCCCGTGAACAGGGTCATCCCCCACCTCGAGGCCTGGCTGCACCGATGGCCGACACCGGCGGCCATGGCTCGGGCGACACCGGCAGAAGTGGTGCACCAGTGGGCGAACCTCGGCTACCCGAGACGCGCGCTGTGGCTGCATCGCGCGGCGATCGAGATCGTCGAGCGGCACGGCGGGATCGTCCCGCGGGATGTGCCTGCGCTCCTCGCCCTCTCGGGTATCGGCGAGTACACCGCGCGCGCCGTCGCTGTCTTTCACTACGGCGACAGGCACCCCGTCGTCGACACGAACACCCGCCGTGTGATCGCCCGTGCGGTCGACGGCCGCTCGCAGCCGGGCCCGCCCGCCAAGCACGACCTGACCCGCATGAGCGAGCTGTTACCGGATCCCGTGGCGGAATCAGCGGTCTTCAACGCCGCGATGATGGAACTCGGCGCGGTCATCTGCACGGCGCGCACGCCGCGGTGCGACGCCTGTCCTCTCGCTTCCGCTTGCGCCTGGTTGGCCGCCGGCCGACCCGACACAGGCGACACACGTCGCCGGCAGGCACGCTTCGAAGGCTCCGATCGACAGGCGCGGGGCGCTGTGCTGCGCAGCCTGCGCGAGGCGCCCGGTCACACGATCCCGGCTGCCGAGGTCGTCGCCGACTGGCCGGATGCCGCACAGCGCGATCGGGCGATCGACTCGCTCATCGTCGACGGCCTCATCGAGGCGGCTGGGGGCGTGCTGCTGCTCCCCCGCTGAGCGCGGGAGCAGATCGGGTCAGTCCTCGTCCTCGTCGTCGCGACGGTAGGGATCGGCTTCGCCCGCGTGCGTGGCCGAAGAGGCCAGCTTGGCGACCTCGGCGTCACGTTCCCGCGCCTCGCGGAGCAGGTCGGCGATGTGTCCTGCGCTCTCGGGCAGGGCGTCGGGGATGAACTCGAGGGTCGGCACCAGCCGCACGTTGAGCTGACGACCGACTTCCTTGCGCAGCAGCCCGGTCGCGGAGGTGAGCGCTGCGCCGCTGGCGACGCGCTCCTCATCGGTGCCGAGCACGGTGTAGAAGACGGTGGCGTGCTGCAGATCGCCCGAGACGCGCACCTCCGTGATGGTCACGAACCCGAGACGAGGGTCGCGCAGACCCTTCTCGAGACGTTCGGCGAGGATGACGCGGATGCGGTCCGCGAGTCGTGCCTGTCGTTCTCCAGCCATGTTCTCTTCCTTCTGGGGACAGATGAGGGGCGCCCGCGGGCGCCCCTCACCGTATCGCTGTGATCAGCCGCGAGGCTTCTCGACGAGCTCGGTCGTCTCGATCTCGTCGCCGATCTGGATGTCGTTGTACTTACCGAGGCCGATACCGGCTTCGTAGTCGGTGCGCACCTCGGTGACGTCGTCCTTGAAGCGGCGCAGCGACTCGATGGCCAAGCCATCGGCGATGACCACGCCGTCGCGGATGACGCGTGCCTTGGCGTTGCGCGTGATCGTTCCCGAGCGGACGATGACACCGGCGATGTTGCCGAACTTCGAAGAGCGGAACACCTCGCGGATCTCTGCCACGCCCGACTGGACCTCTTCGAACTCGGGCTTGAGAAGGCCCTTGAGCGAGTTCTCGATCTCGTCGATCGCCGAGTAGATGACCGAGTAGAACCGCACGTCGACGCCTTCGCGGGCAGCCGCCTCGCGCGCCTTCGTGTCGGGACGGACGTTGAAGCCCACGATGATCGCGTTGTCGATCGTCGCCAGGTTCACATCCGACTCGGTGATCGCACCGACACCGCGGTGGATGATGCGCAGCTGCACCGAGTCATCGACCTCGATCTTGAGCAGCGACTCCTCGAGCGCCTCGACGGCACCCGACACGTCACCCTTGATGATGAGGTTGAGCGTCTCGACCTTGCCCTCTTCGAGAGCGCGGGTGAAGTCCTCGAGCGAGATGCGCTTGCGGGCCTTGGCCAGCAGGGCGTTGCGCTCGACGGCCTCGCGCTTCTCGGCGATCTGGCGAGCCATGCGGTCCTCGTCGGTGACGATGAACACGTCACCGGCGCGCGGCACCGAGTTCAGACCCTGCACCTGCACCGGACGCGAGGGCGCTGCCTCGGCGACGGCTTCACCGTTCTCGTCGAGCATGGCGCGGACGCGGCCGTACGCAGTGCCGGCGACGATCGCGTCACCGACGCGCAGCGTTCCCGACTGGATCAGCACGGTGGCGACCGAACCGCGGCCCTTGTCGAGCTTCGCCTCGATGGCGACGCCACGGGCTGCCTTGTTCGGGTTGGCCGTGAGGTCGAGACCTGCGTCTGCCGTCAGGAGGACGGCGTCGACGAGCTCCTGGATGCCGGTGCCGTTGCGGGCCGACACGTCGACGAACATGACGTCTCCGCCATACTCCTCGGCGACCAGACCGTACTCGGTCAGCTGCTGACGGACCTTGGCCGGATTGGCCTCGGGCTTGTCGACCTTGTTGACCGCGACGACGATCGGCACACCGGCCGCCTGCGCGTGGTTCAGCGCCTCCACCGTCTGCGGCATGATGCCGTCGTCGGCGGCGACCACCAGGATCGCGATGTCGGTGACCTGCGCACCGCGAGCACGCATGGCGGTGAACGCCTCGTGGCCCGGGGTGTCGATGAACGTCACCGCACGGTCGATACCGTCGTGCTCGGTCCAGATCTGGTACGCACCGATGTGCTGGGTGATGCCGCCGGCCTCACCCTCGATGACGTTCGACTGACGGATCGCATCGAGCAGGCGCGTCTTACCGTGGTCGACGTGGCCCATGACGGTGACGACGGGCGGGCGGATCTCGAGATCCTCGTCGCTCTCAGCCTCGAGCTCGGCCTCGAGGTCGAGACCGAAGCCCTCGAGGAGCTCCTTGTCCTCGTCCTCGGGCGAGACCATCTGGATCTTGTAGCCGAGCTCGGCACCGAGCACCTCGAAGGTCGCCTCGTCGAGCGACTCGGTGGCCGTGGCCATCTCGCCGAGGTTGAAGAGGATCGTGACCAGGGTGCCGGGCTGCACGGTGTAGCCGTTCAGGGCCTCGAGCTTGTCGGCGAAGTCGGCGATTGAGGCACCACGACGCAGACGGATGATCTCGCCATTGCCCTTGGAGACGTTGACGCCGCCGACGACCGGCGCCGACCGCATCTCGAACTCTTGACGCTTCGCCCGACGCGACTTGCGCTGCTTGCTCTTGCCGCCGCCCTTGCCGAACGCGCCGGCGGTACCACCGCCGGGACCGCGGCCGCGACCGCCGCCACCACCGGGACGACCGGCGAAGCCACCACCAGGACGCTGGAAGCCACCACCGGCACCGGCACCTGCACCTGCACCACCGGGACGGCCGGGGCCGCCGGGACGCTGCTGGAAGGGTGCACCGGGACGACCGCCCTGGCCGCCTCGTGCTCCGGCGCCGCCGGGGCGACCGGGGCGCGGAGCGCCGACGCGGGGCGAACCGGGACGGGGAGCCTGCGGACGCGGGATGTTGCCCGGCGTCGGACGCTGCCCCATGCCCTGCGCCGAGGCGAAGGGGTTGTTGCCAGGACGTGGGCCTGCGGGACGCTGTCCCATGCCCTGCGCGGAAGAGAACGGGTTGTTGCCGGGACGCGGAGCGCCGGGCTTCGGGGCACCGCCGGGCTTCGGGGTGCTCTCAGCCGGTGCGCTGCCGCCGGGCTTGGGAGCCGCGGGCTTTGCGGGGCCGGGAGTGGGCGCGCCGGACTTCGGCGCGGACTCGGCGGGAGCCGCAGGCGCAGCAGAGGCCTCCGCGGCCGCAGGCGCCTCGGCGGGAGCCGCCTTCTTGACCGGGCCGGGCTTCGGGCCAGGCGTCGGGGCCTTGGACGAGGCGGCGGGCTTGGATGCCGGCTTCGCCTCGGTCTTCTCAGCCGGCTTCGCGTTCGGGTCGGCCTCGATCGCGGCGCGCAGCTTGCGCGCCACCGGGGGCTCCACCGTCGAAGACGGGCTCTTCACGAACTCGCCGAGCTCCTTGAGCTTCGCGAGCGCGAACTTGCTGTCGACGCCGAGTTCAGCGGCGATCTCGTGCACACGTGGTTTGGCAGCCACAATTCTCCTGTCTGGGTCGGTCCGCCCAGGCAGGGCAGACCACTAGTCGCGGACGGGTCTCATTTCGAGCCGTTCACTTTGTTTCCATAGCCGTTCAGCCTTTGTTCCGGTGGAAGTGCCGTTGGATGGTCTGCGCGTCCTCCGCATCGGGAAAACCGATGGACGGCGGCACGCGGAGTGCTCGTGCGAAGGCCCGTCGCCGCAGGGCGGTGTCGAGGCACTCGGGCGAGGGATGCAGCCACGCGCCCCTCCCTGGCAGAGCTGCCCGCTCGTCGATGACGAGCCGGTCGTTCTGCACGACCACCCTGATCAGGGCGGTTCGAGAGGCACGACCGCGGCAACCTACGCACGTTCGTACAGGGTCCATCTTACACCTCGCCACGCAGACCGATGCCCGCCGCACCGCGGGCGGACAGGCCGCGGTGCGTCACTCCATCACGCTGTCGGGCTGGATGTCGATCTTCGCGCCGGTGAGCTTCGCGGCCAGACGGGCGTTCTGCCCCTCCTTGCCGATCGCGAGCGACAGCTGATAGTCGGGCACCAGCGCGCGGACGGCCTTCGTGTTCGCGTCCAGCACGAACGCAGAGGTGACCTTGGCCGGAGAGAGAGCGTGCGCGACGAAGGTCGCGAGGTCGGGGTGGTGATCGACGATGTCGATCTTCTCCCCCGCGAGTTCCTCGGTCACTGCGCGGACGCGACGGCCCATCTCACCGATGCACGACCCCTTCGCGTTGACCGACGGATCGTTGGCCTTGACGGCGATCTTCGTGCGGTGCCCTGCCTCGCGCGCGAGTGAGACGATCTCGACGAGACCGCCCGCGATCTCGGGCACCTCGAGCGCGAACAGCTTGCGGACGAGACCGGGGTGGGTGCGCGAGACGGTGATCTGCGGGCCCTTGGCGCCCTTGGCGACGCTGGTGACGTAGACGCGAAGCCGGCGACCGTGGGCGTACTCCTCGCCGGGCACCTGCTCCTCGGGCGGAAGGATCGCCTCAACGGTGCCGAGGTCGACGTGGATCATGCGGGGGTTGGGACCCTGCTGGATGACGCCGGCGACGATGTCGCCCTCCTTGCCGCGGAATTCTCCGAGCACGGCGTCGTCCGCGATGTCGCGCAGACGCTGGCTGATGACCTGCTTGGCTGCGTAGGCGGCGATGCGGCCGAAGTCCTCGGGAGTCGCCTCCTCCTCGCCGATGACCGCGCCGTCCTCGTCGGTGACAGGCTGCAGCACGGCGACGTGACCGGTCTTGCGATCGAGTTCGACGCGCACGCCGGCGGGAACCGCACCGTCTTCAGACACGTGCTTGCCGTATGCGGTGAGGATCGCCTGCTCGATGATCGACACGAGCTCGTCGAAGGGGATCGCCTTCTCCTTCTCGATTCCGCGCAGCAGTCCGAGTTCGATGTCCATCAGCGGTCTCCTCTATTCAGCTCTCTCCGCGGAAGAGTGCTCCGCGGGCATCAGACCAGAATAGCCGAAACCTCGAGATGACGCGCTACTCGGGGGCGAGCACGAGACCCGGCCCGGCGCTCTCGCCCGGGCCGGGTCTCGTTGGCGGAATCAGATCCGGTGCACCTGCACGACCGACGGTCGCGGTGCGTCGGCGACGTCGCCAGGAGCGCTCGATCCGTAGTCGGGGAACAGCGAGCGCGGCTGCTCGAAGCTGCCGTCCTCGCCCGGGTGCTGCACCGCGACGAACACGAGGCCCTCCTGGTCGTGGATGACCGGCCCGCAGGTCTCGGCGTCGCGGGGAACCGACAGGAACTGCTGCACGTGTCCGCGCTCGGAGCCGGTCAGCGGCACCTTGAAGAGTCCGTCGCCATAGCCGATCGTGCTCGGCGCGCCGTCGGTCGAGATCCACAGGTCGCCCTTCGAATCGAACGCGACGTTGTCCGGGCACGAGATCGGCGAGACCAGCTCCTTCGGGAATCCCGCGAAGTAGGCGTTCTCGAACGTGCTCGGGTCGCCGCAGAGCAGCAGCACGCTCCACCCGAACCGGCGGCCGGCCTGACCCTCGGTCTCGGTGAGCTCGAGCACGTGTCCGTACCGATTGCCCGTCACGGGGTTCGCCTCGTCGACGGCGGTGCGGCGGGAGTTGTTGGTGAGGGCGACGTACACCTTGCCGGTGACGGGGTTCGGCTCGACGTCCTCGGGCCGGTCCATCTTCGTCGCACCGACCGCGTCGGCGGCGAGACGCGTGTAGACCAGAACCTCTTCGGTGGTGAACCCCGGGACGACACTCTCGCCACGCTGCGTCAGGGGGAGCCACTCGCCCGACCCGTCGAACGCACCGTCTGCCGGCAGTGAGCCGGTGCCCGTGATCTCCGCCGCCGGGGAGTTGCCGCGGAACTTGGCGACGTACAGGTCGCCCTCGCTGAGCAGAGTGAGGTTCTTCTTGCGCGAGCCCGAGATGCGGTTCTTCGACACGAACTTGTAGAGGTAGTCGTTGCGCTCGTCATCGCCCATGTAGGCGACAACACGGCCGTCCTCCGCGACGTGCACGTTGGCGCCCTCGTGCTTGAACCGGCCCATGGCGGTGTGCTTGCGCGGAGTCGACGTCGGATCCTGGGGGTCGACCTCGACGATGTATCCGAAGCGGTTGGGTTCGTTGACGTATTCGGGCGAGTGCGCGTCGAAGCGCGGGTCGTAGGCCTCCCACCCCGTCGAGGTGCTGGTCGTGGCTGAGCTGCTGTACCGCTTCTGCTGAGGTGTGTCGGCAGCCCAGGCGAAGTAGCCGTTGAAGTTCTCCTCGCCGGAGAGGATGGTCCCCCACGGCGTGGTGCCGCCCGCGCAGTTTCCGAGGGTGCCGTGCACCCAGCGACCCTCCGGATCCGCCGCGGTCTTGACCAGGTCCGATCCTGCTGCAGGACCCGTGAGCTCGAAGACCGTCTCGACCGTGAGCCGTCGGTTGCGACGGCCGTCGACGACGTACTCCCAGGGCTCGCCGACCTTGCGGCGGCGGATCTCGACGACCGACATGCCCTGCGCGGCCTTGTAGATGTCACCCCTGCGGCGCAGCTCCGCTGCATCGGTCGTCGCCGGGAACATGAGGTTCGGGTTGACGTACTCGTGGTTGTTGACGAGCACTCCGGTCTTGCCGCTCGGATCCGCGACGATGTCGAGGTAGTCGCTGTTGTAGCCGAACTGCTCCGCCTGAGCTTTCGGCGTCTGATTCCGGATGTCGAATGCGGGCGTGCGAGAGAAGAGCGGGTCGCCCCAGCGGATGATGGGCTTCCACGTGTAACCGGAGGGCACCGTGAAGGCGTCGACGTCCGCAGGCACAGGCGGGATGGCATTGAACGCGAGTCCGGCGCGGCCGGGGCGGGCGAACGCCGCACCGGCACCGGTCGGTCCGGCCGCCGTCGGCGAGGAGACTGGGGTGGTCCGCCCGACGCCCACCGCGACGGCGACCGCCGCGGCGGCACCGAGGCCGAACAGCGCACGGCGTGAGAAGACGGCCGAAGCGATGGAGCGGAAGTCCTCGTTGGCCGAGGTGTTGCACTCGGCCCCGAGGCAGGCGTTGGCGCACTTGAGCTGACAGGTGACCGCCGAGCGCTTGCCGCGCACATGGTCGGCCATCGGCAGGCTGCGTCGGGTGGGTTCGGTCAGGGACATCTGTCCTCCTCGTCGGTGCGGATCGGTGCCAGGATGCCGGGACCTGTTGACGAGCAGGTGAACGCAGCTTTAATGATCCGCGCACCTGATGCGCATACTGGGTGCATGGAGCGATTCGACACTGTTGTCGTCGGTGCGGGGATGGCGGGCGTGACCTGCGCGCGAATGCTGGCGGATGCCGGCCGGAGGGTCGTGGTGCTGGAGGCCCGTGATCGAATCGGTGGCCGCATGTCGACCGACCGCAGCGCAGGGTTTCCCGTCGACCTCGGGGCGTCATGGGTCCACGGCATCCGGGGTTCGGAGCTGTGGGAGCTGGTGCGGGCGCTCGCGATCCCGACGATCGAGTTCACGGTCGGCAGCTTCCAGGTCGGGGGGCGGCCGATGGAGCACTTCGACGGCTCGGGTGCACGGATGGACGCGGCCGCGGAGGCACGGTGGGTCTCCGATGTGGAGACCGTGGACCGCTCGTTGAGCGCCCTCATCGCCTGCTCCTCTCCCGGCGAGAGCTATCTCGACGTCACGGAGAGAGCGCTGGATGCCTCCGGGCTGAGCCCCGAGCGGATCGACGAGATCCGGGAGTTCTTCCGCCACCGGGTGGAGGAGCAGTGCGGCGCGTGGATCGGCGACCTCGACGCGCACGGCCTGGACGAGGATGCCATCGACGGGGACGAGGTGATCTTTCCGCGGGGCTATGACGAACTGCCTCGGCGGATCGCCACTGGCCTGGATGTGCGGCTCGAACAGGTGGTCGATGGCATTCGCCGCGTCGGCGACGGCTGGCTCGTGAGCACGGGCGATGGCTCGTTCGAGGGCGCGGACGTCGTCGTCACGGTTCCGCTCGGGGTCCTGCAGGCGGGAGCCATCGCCTTCGATCCTCCGCTGCCCGACCGGGCGTCCGAGAGCATCTCGAAGCTCGGGATGGGCGTGTTCAACAAAGTGTTCGTGCAGTTCGCCGAGCGATTCTGGAACGAGGGCTCATACGTGATCCGCGCTCTGGGCGAGTCTGGTGAACGGTGGCACTCCTGGTACGACGTGTCCGCGGTCAGCGGTATCCCGACTCTGCTCACTTTCGCCGCCGGTCCGCTGGGGCGTCACCTTCAGACCCTCCCGGATGCCGAGATCGTGGCCGACTCCGTGAACGCGCTCCGCGCACTGTACGGTGATGCGATCGGACAGCCCACGAGATCGTGGGTGACGCGATGGGGCGACGACCCGTACTCCCGTGGTTCGTACTCCCACCTGCCGATCGGCGCCTCGCATCACGATCATGACGCGCTCGCGGGACCGTTCGCAGACGGGCTGCGCTTCGCGGGCGAGGCGACATGGGGCGAGGAACCCGCGACGGTCGGCGCCGCCTACGCCTCCGGCCGCCGCTCTGCCGAGAGCGTCCTCGGGCATCCCGTCGATCGAGCGGCTTTCGCCGCCGCGATCCTCGACAGGGAGCGATCCGCCGACCGCTGATGCGGTCAGCCCGCCGAGGGCAGCTCGTTGATCGCGCGGATCAGCGCATACAGACCGCCCACGCTGCGCTGCTCGAGGTGAAGCGCCAGACGGGGCAGGTCCACGACGTCGCCCGCCGTTCGCTCGACATCGAGCGGCTCGGTGCGCTCGATGCGGCCGGACGCGCACATATGTCCGAAGCGCTCGTTCAGGCTCTCGACCTCGGCATCCGTCGGCGTGTGCACCAGCCGCAGCACCAGTCGATCTCCCACCCATCGCAGGGAGTCGTAGTTGCGCCAGAATCCGGTGACGCTCGCCGCTGCCTCCTCGACGGAATCGGTGATCAGCACGCGATCGAGATCGTGCGGCGAGATCACGCCGGCGGGCGCGAGGTGCTCGTCGACGAAGCGCTTGAGGCCGCCCCAGAAGGTGCCGTTCGGGGCATCCAGCAGCACGATCGGCATCGGCTCGGCCTTGCCGGTCTGCTGCAGGGTGAGCAGCTCGAACATCTCGTCCATCGTGCCGAACCCGCCCGGAAGGCAGATGAACCCGCGCGATTCCTTGATGAGCATGAGCTTGCGGGTGAAGAAGTACTTCATCGACACCACCTGGGTGCTCTCCGCGACGATCGTGTTCGCGCGCTCCTCGAACGGCAGGCGGATCGAGACGCCGAGTGACATCTTCGACCCGGCGCCCTCGGCGGCGGCCTGCATGATCCCTGGCCCCGCGCCAGTGACGACCATCCAGCCGTCGTCTGCGAGCGCAGACGCGACATCTCGGGCCTGCAGGTAGAGCGGGTCGTCCTCAGCGGTCCGTGCTGAGCCGAACACGGTGACCTTGGGCACGTGGTGGAACGGCTGGAACAGCCGGAACGCCAGGTGCATCTCCTGCAGGGCGGCCGAGGCGATCTTCAGATCGAGACGGTCGGTGTTCTCCATCCCCAGCGACAACGAGGTCTGCAGCAGCCTGGCCACGAGACCGCGCTCGGCGCGGATGCCAGCCTTGTCGAGAAGCGCGGTGAGCTCGTGGCGCAGGTCGTCGTTCAGCGTGGCGTCCGTCATGCTTCCACCCTGGCACAGGGTGGAAGCATGGGCCGCAGGCGCGGTCAGCGGGTCAGTCGTGCGACGGCCTCGGCCGCCGAGAGCGCCTCTCGCTCACCGGATGCGCGGTCCCACAGTTCGACCTGGCCGTCGGCCGCTCCACGGCCGACGATCACGATCTTCGGGACTCCGACGAGCTCGGCGTCACCGAACTTCACGCCGGGCGACACCTTCTTTCGATCGTCGTAGAGCACCTCGAGGCGGGCCGCCTCGAGCTGGTTCGAGATGTCCTCCGCGACGTCGAAGGCGATCTGGTCGCGACCTGCGGCGACGACCTGGACGTCGAAGGGAGCGACGGATGCCGGCCAGATCAGACCCTTGTCGTCGTTGTTCAGCTCGGCGATGATCGCGAGGATGCGCGTGACTCCGATGCCGTAGGAGCCCATGGTGACCGTGACGAGCTTGCCGTTCTGGTCGAGCACCTTCAGACCGAGAGCCTCGGCGTACTTGCGTCCGAGCTGGAAGACATGGCCGATCTCCATGCCGCGAGCCAGTGAGACGGGGCCTGAGCCGTCCGGCGCCGGGTCGCCCTCGCGGACGTTCGCGATCTCCACCGCTCCGTCGGCGATGAAGTCCCGCCCCGCGACGACGGTGTGCGCGTGCTTCTGGTCGATGTTGGCGCCGGTGATCCACCGGGTGCCATCGGCGACGCGCGGGTCGACCAGATACCGGATGCCGGTCGCCGACTCCTCGCCGAGCACCGCGCCGGTCTCGGACCACGGGCCGATGTATCCGCACACGAGCAGCGGGTTGCGCTCGAAGTCCGCGTCGGTTGCCGCTTCGACCTCGGCGGGCGCGAAGGCGACCTCGGCGCGCTTCATGTCGACCTCGCGATCGCCCGGGATGCCCACGATCACCAGCTCGCGAGAGCCGTCGAGGTGCGACAGAGCGAGGACCACGTTCTTGAGCGTGTCGGCAGCGGTGTACTCGCCGTCGAGCACGGCGTTCGCGTGAGCCACGAGCGTGTCGATGGTCGGGGTGTCGGGCGAGTCGAAGATCGTCGCCGGCCCCACACCGTCCCAGCCGACAGCATCCGGAGCGGTGGTGGTGTAGGCCTCGACGTTCGCCGCATACCCTCCTTCGCTGCGCACGAAGGTGTCCTCGCCGACAGGAGTCGGGTGCAGGAACTCCTCGCTGCGCGAGCCACCCATCGCACCGGCGTCGGCCTGAACGATGGCGTACTCGAGGCCGAGTCGCTGGAAGATGCGCTCGTACGCATCGCGCTGCGCCATGTAGCTGGCGTCGAGCCCCTCGTCCGACGCATCGAACGAGTACGCGTCCTTCATCGTGAACTCGCGTCCGCGCAGGAGACCGGCGCGGGGCCGCGCCTCGTCGCGGTACTTGTCCTGGATCTGGAAGATCGTCAGCGGGAGGTCCTTGTACGAGGAGTACAGATCCTTCACCAGCTGGGTGAACGCCTCCTCATGCGTGGGAGCGAGGAGGTAATCGCCACCCTTGCGATCCTTCAGACGGAACAGCAGATCGCCGTACTCGTCCCAGCGGCCGGTCGCCTCGTACGCCTCACGCGGCATGAGCGCAGGGAAGTGCACCTCCTGTGCTCCGGCCGCAGCCATCTCCTCGCGCACGATGGCCTCGATCTTCGCCTTGACGCGCAGACCCAGCGGCAGCCAGGCGAAGATGCCCGCCGCCTGCGGACGGATGTACCCGGCTCTGATCAGCAGCTTGTGGCTGGCGACCTCGGCGCCGGCCGGGTCGTCGCGGAGCGTGCGGAGGAAGAAGTTCGACAGACGCGTGATCACGGGCCAAGTCTAGTGACCCGTGATCACCCGTTCCGTCGTGGGTCAGTTCAGCGCGCGGGTGCCCTCAGGGATGACGCCGTTCGCGTACAGGTCGGTGGCGAGGTCCTGCAGGGCGGTGAGCGCCACGCGCTGCGTGAGCGGGCCGTATGAGATGCGCGATGCTCCCAGCGCCTCGTATTCCGCAGCCGTGAGCGCACCAGGGAGGCCGATGACACTGACTTTGTTGTGCCCGATCCCCTCGACGAGCATGCGGGTGGCGTCCGCATCCAGGACGCCAGGCACGAACACTGCGGTCGCGCCGGCGTCGAGGAACGCGCGGCCGCGCTCGACGGCGTCCGCGAGCTTGTCGGCGAGCGCCTTGTCGCCACCGCGCACGATCGCGTCGGTACGGGCGTTGAGCGCGAAGGGCACGCCCTCGGCTTCGGCCGCCTTCACGATGGCCTCCACCTTCGCGAGCGACTCCGCGAAGGGCGCGAGGCGGTCTTCGATGTTCGCGCCGACGACCCCGGCGCCGATCGCCAGGCGAGTGGTCTCCCCTGCGTCACCGTAGCCGTCGTCGAGGTCGGCCGTGACCGGCAGGTCGACGGCGGCGGCGATGCGGCCGACGAAATCGATCATGATGTCGCGCGGGATCTGGCCGTCGGCATAGCCGAAGGTCGCAGCGATCGAGTGGCCGGCGGTGGCGAGAGCCTTCGTCTCGGGCAGGGCGGCGACGGCCTTCGCCGAGACGACGTCCCAGACGTTGACGACGCGCAGGATCTCCGGCGCTTCGTAGAGGTCGATGAGGGTGCGGGCCTTGTCAGCGTTCGTCATGTCTTCACGCTACTGGGCGTGGGCGAGCGGAGGGCCGCTGTTACCCGAGGTTGCGGGGGCCGTGCGTAGGGTGGGTGCATGCCTCAGCGTCGATCACATGTCTCCTCTTCCGCCGAGCAGAGCGAGCTCGCCGAAGCGCTCGCAGCGCTTCGGGCCGGCATCGAGGCGCCGGTCGAGTTCCCGCCCGAGGCGATCGCCGAAGCCGAGGCGGCGAGCGCCCCCACGCCCGACCTCGACCTGCGAGACGTGCCCTTCGTGACGCTCGATCCGCTGGGCTCGAAAGACCTCGATCAGGCATTCCAGCTGGAGCGCGCGGGTTCGGGATATCAGGTGCGATATGCGATCGCCGATGTGCCGGGCTACGTCGAGCCGGGAGGTGCGCTCGATGCGCAGGCTCGTCTGCGCGGTCAGACCCTGTATCTGGCCGACGGGAACATCCCGCTGCATCCGCGGGTGCTGTCAGAGGATCGCGCGTCGCTGTTGGCGGGTGTCGAGCGCCCCGCACTCGTCTGGACCTTCGCGCTCGACGCTGAGGGGGCGAAGACCGGGTTCCGGCTGGAGCGCGCGCTCATCCGCTCGCGCGATCAGCTCGACTACGCCTCAGCACAGGCAGCCATCGACCGCGGCGACGACGACCACCTCTCGCTGCTGCGGGAGATCGGCGAGCTGCGACGAGTACAGGAGGCCCAGCGAGGGGGCGCGAGTCTCAACCTCCCTGATGAGGAGGTCGTGGTGCGTGAGGACGGGCGCTACGACATAGAGCGCCGCCGCCCCCTGCCGATCGAGGACTGGAACGCGCAGCTGTCGCTGATGACAGGCATGGCTGCCGCCGAGCTGATGATCGACGCGAAGGTCGGCGTGCTGCGCACCATGCCGCAGCCGGACGAGCGCGCCTTCGACAGATTCCGACGGCAGACCGAGGCTCTCGGCCGCCCATGGACCGCGGGTCGGTATGGCGACTATCTGCGTGCACTCGACACCGCCGACCCTGTGGCGCTGCCGGTGCTCGAAGCGGCTGCAGCCCTGTTCCGCGGTGCGGGCTACATCACCTTCGACGGGCAGCTCCCCGAAGGCGACCTCACGCAGGCCGCGATCGGGGCCCCTTACGCCCACACGACCGCTCCCCTGCGTCGCCTGGTCGACCGCTGGTCGCTGGCCATCTGCCTCGCCGTGTCTCGCGGTGAGGCAGCGCCCGCGTGGGCTCGGGAGTCGCTGCCCCTGCTGCCCGGCCTGATGCAGGACTCCGCGCAGCGGGCATCGCGACTGGACGCCGAGACGATCAACCGCGTCGAGGCGGCTCTGCTGCAGCCGCTGGTGGGCCGGACCATCGATGCCACCGTCATCGAGCTGCGCGGCGAGGACCGTGCCTCGGTGCAGATCGCCGAACCCGCGGTGACGGCGACGGCGCCCGTCACCGTCGGCATCCAGCCTGGCGCGACCGTGAAGCTGCGGGTCGCCGCGGTCGACGTCTCCGAGGGCACCGTCGAATTCGTCGTGTGATGGAAGCGGTGCCCGAGGGAGCGGGCACCCGAGTGAGCAGATCCGCCGCCCCCGTCTCGCAGGAGGTGGCGCGCGCCGCTCGGGCGCTCACATCGGCAGCTCGCCGTGAGGGGCTCACCACAGAGGATGCGGTGCGCATCGTCCGCGCCATGTGGTGATCAGCGGCGATCAGGCCGCGACAGCGGTGGTCGTCATGACGAGCAGCTGCGGGTCGCCGAGATCGAGTGACACGGTGATCGACTCGAACTCCGCGAGCGAGCGCACGTGAGTGCCGCCGCAGAGGAAGCCGACCTCCCCCTCGGGCAGAGCGCAGCGCCACGTGCGGCGGTCGATGATGCTCGGCCCGTCGACGTCGATGCGGCTCTGCCCGCCCGATGCGACCCAGCCCGCGAGCAGCTCGTTGATCCGCTGCTCGCGCTCGGCGAGCGAAGACGCGAAGCCCTCGGAGTCGAAGCCGGCCTTGCGCAGGCTCTTGCCGAGCCGGTACTCGTCGACGCTGCCGTCCGCGTGGATGCGGCTCGACTGGTTCGCCTTGCCCTCGAAGTCCGGATTGCCCAGCGGGTCTGCGCCGATCTCCTTGCGCCAGAGGTCGGCCAGCGCGGTGTCGAGCGCGAGGGATGCCAGGTGGCACGCGGTGTGCCCGCGGCTCAGCGACGCCCGGCGATCGGCATCCACCTCCAGCGCGACCCGCGCCCCGACCGCGACAGCGGCGGGGATGGCGCCGTCGGTCCGATGGCCGACCATCCAGGTCCAGCCTTCGCCGCCGCGCTTGACCGGGATATCGGATCCGACGGCGAGCGCACCCTCGTCGCTGATCGCCGCCATCACCGCTTCGGTCACGCGCACCTGCACGTCGCCGGCTGTGATCACGCCGGCGTCGCCAGGCTGGTCGGGCCAGGTGTGATCGACGGGGTGGAACGGCGTCGCGTCGACGATCACGACGGACGCGGCCTGATCTACGAGCAGCACCTCGCCCTCGCCGGTGAGAGCGCCATCAGGAAAGGAGACGAGCGTCGACTGCATGTGTTCTTCCTGTCGGGGCGTCAGCCGGTGACGACCTGTGCGGTGCCGAGCGGGGCGTCGGCGCCCATCTCGGCCGCGATGCGATTGGCCTCTTCGATGAGGGTGGCGACGATGTCCGCCTCGGGCACGGTCTTGATGACCTCGCCCTTCACGAAGATCTGGCCCTTGCCGTTGCCCGACGCGACGCCGAGGTCGGCCTCGCGGGCCTCGCCCGGGCCGTTCACGACGCAGCCCATCACGGCGACGCGCAGCGGGACAGTCATGTCCTTCAGGCCCTCGGTGACATCTTCGGCGAGCGTGTACACATCGACCTGAGCGCGACCGCACGACGGGCACGAGACGATCTCGAGCTTGCGCTCACGGAGGTTGAGCGACTGCAGGATCTGGTGGCCGACCTTCACCTCTTCGGCGGGCGGAGCCGACAGCGATACGCGGATCGTGTCGCCGATGCCCTCGCCGAGCAGGATGCCGAAGGCGGTGGCGCTCTTGATGGTGCCCTGGAATGCGGGGCCGGCCTCGGTCACGCCGAGGTGCAGGGGCCAGTCGCCGCGCTCGGCGAGCTGGCGGTACGCCTTCACCATCACGACGGGATCGTTGTGCTTGACCGAGATCTTGAAGTCGTGGAAGTCGTGCTCCTCGAACAGCGACGCCTCCCAGACCGCGCTCTCGACGAGCGCCTCGGGCGTGGCCTTGCCGTACTTCTCGAGCAGGCGACGATCCAGCGAGCCGGCGTTCACGCCGATGCGCAGCGAGACTCCGGCGGCCTTCGCAGCCTGCGCGATCGCACCCACCTGGTCGTCGAACTTGCGGATGTTGCCCGGGTTGACGCGCACGGCCGCGCAACCCGCGTCGATGGCCTGGAAGACGTACTTCGGCTGGAAGTGGATGTCGGCGATCACGGGGATCTGACTCTTCTTCGCGATGATGTGCAGCACATCCGCGTCGTCCTGAGATGGAACGGCGACGCGCACGATCTCGCATCCGGAGGCCGTCAGCTCGGCGATCTGCTGCAGCGTGCCGTTGATGTCGGTGGTCTTCGTGGTGGTCATCGACTGCACGCTGACAGGAGCGTCGCCACCGACGAGCACCTTGCCGACCCGGATCTGACGGGACTTGCGACGCGGGGCGAGGACTTCGGGGACGCGCGGCATCCCAAGATTCACTGCAGGCACGACTCCAGGCTACCGTCGCCGGATCGGGGTCGGCTGGATGTCCGTAGGCTCGTGTTCCATGCGCACCATCCTGCTCACGGGGTTCGAAGCCTTCGGCGGCGACAGCCGGAACCCGTCGGCCGATGCGGTCGCGGCGGTCGCCGCGTCGTACGACGGCCCCGACCGGCTGATCACCGCGACTCTGCCGGTGTCGTACGAGGGCTCGGCACTGCGGCTGCGCTCGCTGATCGCCGACCACGACCCCGACGCGGTGATCGCGACAGGTCTCGCCGGCGGCAGCGACCGGGTCGCCGTCGAGCGGGTGGGTATCAATCTGATGGATGCCAGGATCGCCGACAACGATGGGGCGAGGCCGATCGACCAGCCCTGCGAACCCGACGGACCGGCGGCGCGTTTCGCGACGGCGCCCGTCAAGCATGTGGTCGCGTCGCTCGAAGAGGAGGGGATACCTGCCCGTGCCTCTCTGTCTGCCGGAGCATATGTGTGCAATCACGTGCTCTACACGGCCCTGGGGGCGGTGCCGGCGACGGTGCCGACCGGATTCGTGCACCTGCCCTGGTCGACGTCGACGGCACCGGCTGGTGCACCGAGTCTGCCCGACGACGTGATCGCGCGCGCTGTGCGGCGCTGCGTAGACCTGGTCTTCGAGCCCGAGCGCCCCGTGCCAGGCGGTGCCGTCTGGTGACGGAGCGTCGCTCCCCTGCGTCACACGCACCGGCCGGCGAAGCACGATGTGCTACTTTTCACGGTATGTCCGCGACCCGTTCCTGGTGGCCCGCCTTCTAGGCGGTGATTCGCGTACCCACGAGATCAGACCGCCTCCCGGGGCGGTCTTTTTTTGTCCGCACCGGATCCCCGACCGAGGAGACACCGATGACCGCACTTCCGCTCGCCCGTCTGGCAGAGCTCGCCGCAGACCACGAGGCATCCTTCGTGCTCATCGCGCGCGACGGGAGCGTCGATCTGCTCACCGGCGATGTCCTAGACGTCGACAGTCTCGCCGACATCCCGCTGAGCGACGGGGTGGAGGCACGCGAAGTCTTCGCGATGGTGCCCTATCGCCAGGTTCGCGAGCGCGGATTCGACGCCGACGACGACGGCACCCCGCTGCGATGCATCGTGGTCTCCGAGCACGAGCAGCTGAACCGCGCCGACCTGATCGCGGCGCTCCCGGATGCGCAGATCACGCTGGCCGACGGCGGGTTCGACATCTCCGATGCCGACTACGCCGAGATCGTCCGACGGGTCATCGCCGACGAGATCGGCCACGGCGAGGGCGCGAACTTCGTCATCCGCCGCGACTACCGCGCCGCGTTCGACGCCGACGACCGCACCGCCGCGCTCACCTGGTTCCGCGCCCTGCTCGAGCACGAGCGCGGCGCGTACTGGACCTTCGCCGTCATCACCCCCGGACAGATCGCCGTCGGGGCGAGCCCCGAGGCACACGTCGTCGCGCGCGACGGCGTCGTCACCATGAATCCCATCTCCGGGACCTTCCGTCACCCCGCAGGCGGGTCGACACGCGAGTCGCTGACCGAATTCCTCTCGTCGACGAAGGAGACAGAGGAGCTGTTCATGGTCGTCGATGAAGAACTCAAAATGATGAGCCAGGTCTGCTCAGACGGCGGCCGCATCACCGGCCCGCATCTGAAGGAGATGTCGCGGCTGACTCACACCGAGTACATGCTGCGGGGGCGCAGCCGCCTCGACCCGCGCGACATCCTGCGCGAGACGATGTTCGCCCCCACCGTCACGGGCTCTCCCATGCAGAACGCATGCGCAGTGATCCGCCGGCACGAGCAGTCGCCTCGCGGCTACTACTCCGGCGTCGCCGCGCTGTTCACTCCGAATGCGGAGGGCGGGCACGATCTCGACGCCCCCATCCTGATCCGCACCGTGTACCTCGACGGCGGCCGTCTGCGGGTGCCGGTCGGCGCCACGCTGGTGCGCCACTCCGATCCGCAGGGCGAGGTGAACGAGACCCACGGGAAGGCCGCGGGCGTCCTGGGGGCGATCGGCGCCATCGAGCGCGACCGCTCCGCGGAGGCGCGCGACGACGACGCCCCGGCAGACGCGAGCCTGGCCGACGATCCCGAGATCGCCGCGCTGCTGGCATCCCGCAACACCCGACTCGCCGACTTCTGGGTGCAGCCGCAGGACGCCCATCCCGGGGGTCGGTTCTCGGGTCGGAACGCACTGGTCGTAGATGCCGAAGACCGCTTCACGACGATGCTCGCCCATCAGCTGCGTCACCTCGGGCTGGACGTCGAGATCGCGACCTGGGATGCCGTGACCGACGCCGCGATCGATGCTGCGGACCTGGTCGTCGCAGGCCCAGGTCCCGGCGATCCCCGTGACGCCGCCTCTGAGCGCATCGCGCGGATGCAGCATGTGGTCGCGCGGCGATGCGACGCCGGTGCCCCGCTGCTGGCCGTGTGCCTCAGTCACCAGATCCTCGCGGATCGCCTCGGCATCTCCCTCGTTCCGCTCGACGTCCCGCACCAGGGCGTGCAGAAGACGGTGCCGGTGTTCGGCAAGGACGCGTCGGTCGGGTTCTACAACACGTTCACCGCTCGCGTCGCCCCCGGGACGACCCGGGTGCGGGATGCCGAGGTGTCCGCGGATGCGGACAGCGGCGACGTCTACGCGCTTCGCGGCGAGCGCTTCGCCTCGGTGCAGGGCCATCTGGAGTCGATCCTGTCGCGCGACGGGCTCGAGACCCTCGAGCGCCTCACGGCGCACGCCCTCGTCTGATCCCGGGCGGCGGAGGGCGTCAGCCCAGCAGGTTCATCGGCTTCACGAGGTCGGCGATGATGAGCAGAGCGCCCATACCGATCAGGAGCACCGCAACGACGACGGTGACGGGCACCAGCCTTGTTGCATCGACGGGCTTGGGCTCAGCACGTCCGGTGAGCTTCGCCCACGCCCGCTTCACGCCCTCCCAGAGCGCGACGATGACGTGTCCGCCGTCGAGCGGCAGAAGCGGGATGAGGTTGAACACGAACAGGGCGATGTTCAGCGCTGCGAGCAGGTTCATCAGAACGACCAGGCGGTTGAGCACCGGAGCATCCGTCGCCGCCACCTCTCCCGCGAGTCGACCGACGCCGACCACGCTGAGCGGACCATTAGGGTCGCGCTCGGCCCCTGTGACGAGCGAGACTCCCACATTCCACAGCTTCACCGGAAGATTCACGACCAGCGATGCGACGGCGCCGGTCTGCTGCACAGCGAGTTCCGTGCCGGTGCCGAGCGGCTGCGGCACGTACTCCTGCTGCGCGAAGATGCCCGCGTAGCCGACCGTGCGCGTGACGGGGTCGCCGTTCGCGTCGACCACAGGACGGCCCTCGGCATCCACTTCTGCCCGTTCGGCTGCAACGGGGGTGAGGGTCAGATCGACGTTCTCGCCGTCGCGGTCGACGACGATGTCGAGCGGCTCGCCCGGCGAGCGCTGGATGATCTGGGATGCGTCGGCGAATGTCTGCACCTGCTGGCCTCCGACGCTGACGAGCACGTCTCCCGCCTCGACGCCCGCCTCGGCGGCGGGCGCCACAGGGTCGTCGGCCGCGCAGGCCTGCTGCGTGCTGCCTGCGGGCAGCACGCACTCCGTGACGGCGCTGACGGTCGTGCTCGCCTGCTGGATTCCGATTCCGGATGCCATGACCGTGAAGATCGCGATCGCGAGCAGGAAGTTCATCGCCGGCCCGCCGAGCATGACGATCACGCGCTTCCACACCGGCAGGCGGTAGAAGACCCGATGCTCCTCGCCGTCGGCGATCGTCTCGTCGTTGGCGGTGCGGGCATCCTGCACCAGCGAAGCGAAGACCCCGCGGGCCGGCGAACTCCTGGCCGACGGCGGGTACATGCCCGACATCGAGATGAAGCCGCCGAGCGGGAGGGCCTTGAAACCGTATTCGGTCTCTCCGATCCGCCTCGACCACAGACGTGGTCCGAATCCGATCATGTACTGCCCCACGCGAACGCCGAAGAGCTTCGCGGGCAGCAGGTGACCGACCTCGTGCAGCCCGATCGAGAGGCCGAGGCCGATCAGCATGAACACGACGCCGCCCAGGTACAGCAGGATCTCCACCCGACCACGCTAACGGCAGCGCTGAGGAATCGCCTGGATCCGCGCCAGAGCGGTGCGAGCGGGTCGCGTGAGATCATGGACGGGATATGACCACGACATCACTGCCCCCAGTGCTCCGTCCGGCCGACCCACCCCGTCGTGCTCTGGCCGAGCTGGCCGACCGCTTCGCCCGAGACGTCCGCGGAGACATCGCCGACGTCGAGCTGAGCGGCATCACCCTCGCCACCGCCGACCTCCGCGCCGGCGAGGCATTCGTCGCGATCCAGGGCGTGAACAAGCACGGCGCCGAGTTCGCGCAGACCGCCGCCGATCAGGGCGCCGTCGCGGTCATCACCGATGAAGCGGGCGCCGAGATCGCCGCCTCGTCCGGACTGCCGGTCGTCGTCGTCGACGACCCCCGTGCAGTGCTCGGCGCGCTCAGCGCCTGGGTATACGGCACGGGTGCAGGCGATCCTCTTCCGCTGCTCTTCGGTACGACGGGCACCAACGGCAAGACGAGCGTGTCGCACCTGCTGCAGGGACTGCTCGACCAGATCGGAGTCGTGTCTGGCCTGTCGTCGACGGCCGAGCGGCACATCGCCGGCGAGGTCATCGTCTCGCGGCTGACAACCCCCGAAGCGTCCGAGATGCACGCCCTGCTCGCCCTCATGCGCGAGCGGCAGGTCGAGGCCGTCGCGGTCGAGGTCAGCGCTCAGGCGCTCTCGCGGCACCGCGTCGACGGCATCATGTTCGACGTCGCCGGGTTCACCAATCTCTCGCACGACCACCTCGACGACTACGCCGACATGGAGGAGTACTTCGAGGCGAAGCTGCCCCTGTTCACGCCGGTGCGCTCGCGCCGTGCCGTGGTGAGCGTCGACTCACCCTCAGGAGCAGTCGTCGTCGATCGTGCCACTGTTCCTGTCGTGACCGTCGGCACGCCGGCGATCGCGGCAGACCCCGAAACCGCCGCGTCAGCCGACTGGGTCGTCACGATCGACGACGAGCGCCCCAGCGGCACCGCATTCACTCTGACCGGCCCCGGAGGACGCACCCTGTCGACGGTCGTGCCAGTGATCGGTCCGCACATGGCGGCCAACGCGGGGCTGGCGATCGTCATGCTGCTCGAGGGCGGCTACACGTGGGAGCGCATCACCGACGCCCTTGGGCGCGACGGCCACATCGTCGCGCATCTGCCCGGCCGCACCCAGTTCATCTCGGGCGAGAGCGGACCTGCCGTGTACGTCGACTTCGGCCATTCTCCGGATGCCTTCGAGAAGACCCTCGCAGCCGTGCGCCGCGTGACCCCGGGCAAGGTGCTCATGCTGTTCGGCGCCGACGGTGACCGCGACGCGACCAAGCGCTTCGACATGGCCCGCACGGCTGTCGAGGGCAGCGACATCCTCGTGGTGACCGACCACCACCCCCGATTCGAGGACCCCGCGTCGATACGCGCCACCCTCGTCGAGGGCGCGCGCCGTGCGCGCCCGGATGCTGAGATCCACGAGGTCTCTCCACCTGAGGACGCGATCGTGACGGCCGTGAGCCTGGTCGGAGACGGAGACGCCATTCTCTGGGCGGGACCGGGGCACCAGGACTACCGCGACATCCGCGGCGTGCGCACCCCGTACTCCGCGCGCGAACTCGCCCGCCGAGCGCTCATCGCCGCGGGATGGCAGGCCCCCGAATCCCACTGGCCCGTCCCGTACACCGACTGACGCCGGCTTCGGCGACGAGAGCCGGCTGCCCATTCCGGGGGGTCGGCTCTTTCGATGGTCAGGATGCCGCGATCAGGGCATCCGCCTTCGCCCGCGCCCAGGCCTCGGCGTCGGCCAGTGCCTCGATCGTGAGCTCGTCGGGAGCGTCATGAGCATCGATGACCCGCTGGATCGTGTCGACGATGCCGAGGAACGTGAGCCGGCCGTCGTGGAAGGCGTGCACGGCCTGCTCGTTCGCGGCGTTGTAGACCGCGGGGAACGTGCTGCCGGCGCGGCCGACGGCCTTGGCCAGCGCGACCGCGGGGAAGGCCTCGTCGTCGAGCGGCTCGAAGGTCCAGCTGGTCGCAGTGCGCCAGTCGAGCGGGCGTCCGACGCCGCCGACACGGTGAGGCCAGTCCAGACCCAGCGAGATCGGCAGGCGCATGTCGGGCGGCGACGCCTGCGCGATGGTCGAGCCGTCGACGAACTCGACCATGGAGTGCACGATCGACTGCGGGTGCACGACCACCTCGATGTCGTCGTACGGCACGTCGAACAGTAGATGCGCCTCGATGACCTCGAGGCCCTTGTTCACCAGCGTCGCCGAGTTCGTGGTGACCATGCGCCCCATGTCCCAGGTGGGATGGGCGAGAGCCTGGGCGGGTGTGACGTCGGCGAGCTCCGCCCTGGCACGGCCTCGGAAGGGCCCACCGGATGCGGTGACCACGAGCCTGCCGACCTCGGCGCGGGTTCCGGCGCGCAGCGCCTGTGCGAGGGCGGAGTGCTCTGAGTCGACCGGCACGATCTGATCGGGGGCGGCGCCCGCACGCACCAGCTCGCCGCCCACGATGAGGGACTCCTTGTTGGCGAGGGCGAGCGTGCGCCCCGCCTTCAGCGCCGCGAGGGTCGATCCGAGCCCGATGGAGCCGGTGATCGCATTGAGCACCACATCAGCCTCGACGTCCCGCACCATCTGCTCCGCCTCTGCGGCGCCGAGTGCGGTGTGCTCGAGCTGGAACTGGGCAGCCTGCTCTGCGAGCATCTCCGCGTTGCTGCCTGCGGCGATGCCGACGAGTTCGAAGCGGCGCGGATTGCCGCGGATCACGTCCAGCGCCTGTGTGCCGATGGAGCCGGTGGAGCCGAGGACGATGACGCGACGCATGCCGCCAGCCTATGCGAGAGGGCGGCGACCCTGCCGGATCGCCGCCCTCTCGTCAGTCGGTCACTGCCCGGCGGGCGCGTGCTGCGTCGCGAGGATGTCGATGACGAACACCAGCGTCTGACCTCCGAGCTCATGAGCCTCGGGGTCCTCGCCGTAGGCGAGCGCCGGCGGGATGACGACAAGCACCTGCGAGCCGACCTTCTGGCCCGCGAGCGCCTGCACGAATCCCGGTACGTAGGTGTTGCCGGGGGCTGCGTACGGTGCGCCCTTCGACCACGACGAGTCGAAGCTCTTGCCGTCCTTCCAGTCGACGCCGTAGTACTGCAGCAGCGTGGTGTCGCCGTCGGCGACCTCAGGACCGTCGCCCTCCTTCAGCACAGAGATCTTCAGCTCCTTGGGAGCGTCGCCGGCGGGAACGTCGACATCGGGCTCGCCGTCCTTCGCGAGCTTCACCGTCGGCATGCCGTCGACCGGCTTCTGCTTCTCTCCCCACGCGGCGGTGGGGACCTTGTCGAGCACGTCGATGATGTACAGCTGCGATTCCGCACCCTCCGCCGCAGGCAAGGCGAACGCGACGCGGGTTCCGATGGTGGCGCAGCCGATCGCCTCGGCGAGCGCCTGGTTCGCGAGCGCGTTCTGTGGCAGGAGCTCGCCCTCCTTGTACCCCAGGTCGCCGAGGTGGTCTCCGGTCTTCGAGTCGAACGCGCTCATCGCGTAGGCGATGTAGTCGCCCTCGGCGACCTTCTCGCCGTCGCCCTCGCTGACGACCGTGCGCTGCACCTCGCCGACCTTCTTGCTCTTGTCGACGGTGACCTTCGCCGGCTTGCCGACCTCCCCGTCGACCTTGACGCCGTCGGTGTACGATCCGGGCGCAGCCGCCTGTGCGCACGCATCGGCGCTGCCGGTCGGGTCGGCCGACTCCGAGGGCTTCGGCGAACCGGAGCATCCGGTGAGCACGAGCGCGGCGAGAGCCACGGTGGAGACAAAGGTGAGGGGGCGCAGGCGCAAGATGAGACCTCGGATTCGCAGGGCAGGGATCTTCCATAGTGAACCACCTGGCTTTGCTGCCGCTGAGTGCCGTCCGGCTCAGCAGCCATTCCACGCTCGGCATGCACGGAAAGATAAGCTCATCCGGTGAGTTCTGAGCATTCGGTCACCCCCGTCGATCCCGAGTCCGGGGAGGCCGAGCACACCACGCCGAAGCGCGCGGGGTTCAAGTACAAGCTGGGACGGATGATCGCCGCTCCCCTCGCTCGGGTGGTCTACCGTCCTCGCATCGAGGGACGCGAGAACGTGCCCCTCAGCGGCGCCGTCATCCTCGCCAGCAATCACCTCTCTTTCATCGACTCGATGGCGATCCCGGTGGCCGCTCCCCGGCCTGTGCACTTTCTGGCGAAGTCGAGCTACTTCGAGGGCACTGGTTTCAAGGGTGCGCTCTCACGCCAGTTCTTCACCTCTGTCGGCGCCATCCCCGTGCGCCGCGGCGCAGGCCAGGCCGCTCTCGACGCGCTCGACCAGCAGCGACAGCTGCTCGAGCAGGACCTCGCGGTCGCGCTGTATCCCGAGGGCACTCGTTCGACCGACGGCCGCCTGTACAAGGGCCGCACCGGCGTCGCCTTCCTGGCCCTGCAGACCGGGGCGCCCGTCGTGCCGGTCGGTCTGATCGGCACCGACAAGGTGATGCCGGTCGGCGCGAAGATGCCGTCGACGAGCGAGCGGGTGACAGTCAGGTTCGGGACACCCATCGACGTCTCGAAGCACGGCCCTGCGACCAGTGGCAAGGCCCGTCGGCTCGCGACGGACGAGATCATGGCCGCCATCCACGCCCTGAGCGGTCAGGAGCTCGCCGGCGTGTACAACGAGCCTCCGGCGCAGACGCCGATCGAGAAGATCAAGCAGGCGTTCCCGCACGAGCGCCGCTGAGCCTCGGCGATCTCAGTCACGAGGCGCCGACGCGACGACGATCGTGGCCTCGTGGCGCACGGGGAAGTTCACCGAGTTCGCGATGAAGCACCACTCGTTCGCCGTGCGGTGGGCATCGCGGGCAGCCTCGAGCATCGACTCGTCTGCGACGGTCACCTGCGGCCGCAGAGTGACCTCGGCGAATGCGCCGCCACCGCGGCCATCCTCCCGCATCACGCCCTGAGCGTCGTCGTAGTAGTCGATCACGACGACGCCCGCGGTGACGCATGCGTGAAGGTACGAGAGCAGGTGACACTCCGACAGAGCGGCGAGGAGAAGATCCTCTGGATTCCAGCGTGCCGGGTCGCCGCGGAAAGGCTTGTCGGACGATGCCAGCAGCTCGGTCTTGCCCTGGATGCTGATCGTCACGTCTCTGGTGTAATCCCGGTATCCGCTCGTGCCGGAGCCGCGATTTCCCGTCCAGGTGGTGGTGAGCGCGTAGTGGTGTTCGCCGAGCGGGGCCATTGCGCCAGTCTGCCACTGCGCGGCGCATTAGGCTTGTCTGGTGCTCGAGACTCTCACCATCGCTGACGCTGTCGAACTCGCGATCGTGGAGCGCAACGGCTTCGTGGAGTCCCGCCATGCGGGTGCTGCGGTCGTGCTCTCCCCCGAAGGAGAGGTCGTCGCGCAGCACGGCAATGCCGAGGCGCTCATCCTGCCGCGCTCGAGCCTCAAGCCGCTGCAGGCGATCGCCAGCGTGACAGCCGGCGCCGCCCTCGATAGCGAGCAGCTCGCGCTCGGCACCGCCAGCCACAGCGGCACCGACCGCCATGTCGAGGTGGTACGTGAGATGCTCGCCGCCGGCGGTCTGAACGAGGACGACCTCGGCTGCCCGACCGCATGGCCTTCCGATGCGACGGCTCGTCGTGACATGATCCGCGACCACGCCGACAAGGCGCGCGTGCGGATGAACTGCTCGGGCAAGCACGCTCTGATGCTGCGCGCGTGCGTCGCGACCGACTGGCCCACCGAGGGCTAC
The DNA here is from genome assembly GCF_016907315.1 of Microbacterium esteraromaticum. Classification (NCBI taxonomy): domain Bacteria; kingdom Bacillati; phylum Actinomycetota; class Actinomycetes; order Micrococcales; family Microbacteriaceae; genus Microbacterium; species Microbacterium esteraromaticum. Next base: position 3,026,427 of record NZ_JAFBBS010000001.1, on the reverse strand, counting down.
CTCGACCCCGCCCACCCGCTGCAGGTGCACATCCGCGACGTCGTCGAGCGCCTTGCCGGCGAGAAGATCGCGCACACCTCCATCGACGGCTGCGGAGCGCCAGTCCACGCGATCACGCTGCTCGGCCTCGCGCGCGCGATCCACCGGATCGGCTCGGCATCCGAGCGCTCGCCGTTCGCTCTGCATCGTGTCGCCGGCGCGCTCGTCCGCGCTGTGCGCGAGAACCCGTGGACCATTGCCGGACCGGGCGAGCCCGACACCATCGCCATCGAGACCCTCGGCGTGTTCGCCAAGCACGGCGCGGAGGGCGTGATGGTCATGGTCGCCCCTGACGGCACGACCGTCGCCAGCAAGATGCTCGACGGCAGCAGCCGCGCTTCGGCGATCGTCGCCGCGACCCTGCTCGCGCGCGCCGGTGCCCTCAGCGAGTCGGATGTCGCGACCCTGGCGAGCGCCCTGCCTCTGGAGGTGCTCGGCGGCGGCCAGCCGGTCGGGATGATCCGCCCCGGCTCGGGCATCTGACCGCGGCGATCACCCCAGCCGAACCCTCCGGGGACGACGCCCCGGCTCGACCGCCCAGGCCCTGCCTTCGTGAAGCCTGGCGAAGGGCGGCGTCTCGCGCACGCCGGCGAGCTGACGCAGCTCCGGCGCGCACTCGGCGGCGATGACCAGCTCCCCCTCGGTCCGGATGCCTTGCAGCCTCGCCCATTGCGAACGCCACTCCTCGGGGTCGCCCACGATCACCACGGGCGCATCAGTGGCATCCGTATCACCCGACGTCCCGGCGAGCTGGGCGAGGGTCGTCACCCGGCAGCCTGGGTGAGCGGCTGCGAGCGCAGCCCGAGTGCCGTCGACTGCTGGCGTCACCACCCCGGAGCGACCCCTGCGCGGATGCCAGCCGGCAACGGGTGCGACGAGACCGGCAGCGGGAGTGCGATCCGTCCAGCACAGCTGGACGTCGCGACCGTCGATCCAGGCGCGCCCGGGCGGGCGATGCGGATCGAACGCAGCGGAATCACCGCCTGCCGCGACGTGCTCGACCCGACTGCTCACCCGCAGCAGGGCGCGGCGCGCGAGTCCGTCCAGCAGCCGACCGACGGGGCCGGACGCGCGCGAGGCGGTGATGACCGCGCCGGCCGGCGCTCGTACGATCGTCTCCCAGCGGCTGAGGAAGAGCTGCGCGTGCTCGGGCGGATACTGTGCGACGAGCACGTCGAGATCGTCGCACAGCACCACGCCATGACGACCGGTTGACAGCTCGGCTACGGCGTCCCACGCTTCCTCCGCGTCGGTGGGGACGATGACGGCATCCGGTTGCTGGGTGTGCAGCGCCCGGATCAAGGTGCTCTTGCCCGAAGCCGGGCCGCCGACGACGCCCAGTCCCTCGCCTGGCGCGAGGCGGACCCATGGCTGGCTCTGCTGATCGGGGTGGTCGGCGCGACCGAGCATCACCGCATGCGGTCCGTCGTCGGCATCACGGGTCACGGGCACATCGATCACGGACGGCAGCGGCGGCAGCCACGGGCTGGCCAGCCTGGGTGCTCCCGCCCACTGCTGCGCGACGGTGGCGAGGTCGGCGGGTGACGTGAGCGCCACCCGCATCGGATGAGGCTCGACGTCCTCGGGGCGCCGGACGTAGCCGAGCCCTCTGGTCTCGAGCCCGCCCGGCAGATCGGCGGCTGCGTCCGAGCCGATCACGAGACGACTGTCCGCCGACTCCGCGACGCGGAGGCTGAGCCGCAGCGGACAGTTCGCGGCCAGGGCCTCCCGTATCACTCCTCCGGCTCGCTGCGTGCCGAGCACGAGATGCATCCCGAGCGCCCGCCCGCGCGCGGCGATGTCGGTGAAGATCTGCGCCAGATCCGGGTGCTCCTGAACGAGTGCGGCGAACTCGTCGACGACGATCACGAGGCGCCCGAGCGAGGGACATTCACGCACGTCACGAGCACCGGCGACAGCGAGAGCGGCTTCACGCCGTCGCAGCTCAGCAGTGAGGCTGCCGACGCCGCGGCGGGCTCCGACTGAGTCGAGATCGGTCACCACTGCCACAACGTGGGGCAGGGTGCGCAGCGGCTCGAACGCCGTTCCCCCCTTGAAGTCGATCAGCACGAACGCCACTTCGCTCGGACTGTGCCCTGAGGCGATGGCCGCCAGCCAGCTGGTGAGCAGTTCGCTCTTGCCTGTGCCTGTCATGCCGGTCACGATCGCGTGCGGTCCGTCGTCGACGAGATCGATCACCACATCGCCATGCGGTCCGCGGCCGAACCGAGCGGTGAGCCGCCCGTCGCCGCCGGAGGTCGGCTCGATCTCGGCGAGAGCGACCGCGTCGGGCACGTCGGATCCTTCATCGTTGCGTCGTGTCATCTCCACCGCGATCACTGCCGTCTGCTGCGCCGACAGTCCCTCCAGGGCGAGTTCGCGAACGCCATCCGCAGTGCGCACCCGCGCCTGACCGGGCACCGCGAAATCCAGCACCGTCGTGATTCCTCCCGGGGGCTCGTCGCCGGGGCTCCGGATGCAGATCACGGCGTCCGCGGCATCCGCGCCCTCCCCCAGACGCAGCCGGAAGCGTGCACGACGCCGTCCTGCGTGCGGGAACGCGTCGAATCCCCAGGGGGCGACGCCCGCGCCGTGCAGGCTCAGCTCGGCCGGCCCGAACCGAAGGCACAGCTGCGTCACGAGTGCCCGGACGACGGCAGCCGCTACGGGTTCGGGACCGCGGACGCAGATGCCGCCACCGAGTTCGACGACGACCGGCCCGTCTGCGAGCCGTTCCGCACGCTCGCGGAAGGAACGCGCCCGTTCGTCATCACCGCCCGAGGCGCGCACGGTGCTGCGGCGATCCCCGCGCCCGATCACGACCTCGGTGGCTGAACCCAGCGGCACGCGTCCGCGCAGGGGCGGGTCGAGCAGGCAGCGCGCCGCGTCGGGAGTCCGGTGCCAGAGCAGTTCATGCTCCTGATCGTGCAGCCGCGCGAGCTCCTCGTCAGCGCGCAGCCAGGCGAGATCAGCCTCGCTCTCCGCCCGTCTCCGGCCACGGCGCCGAGCCCGCATTCCGTCGAAGAACGACGCGAGCAGCATCAGCGGCCCGATGGCGGCGAAGCACAGAGCGAACAGCGAACCTGTGACGAGCCACAGCACGACGCCTGCGATGACGGGGACGATGGCCGCCAGCAAGGGGAGCTGGGGGCGGGCCGGCTCGGCCGGGGCTGCGGGGAGGACGATGGTCGTGGCATCCATCCGTCCATCTCAGACCATCGACGGAATCAGATCTGGCCTCTCCACAGGCGGGGAGTGATCATTCCGCGGTGGCGGCCTCTGTGGAGGAAGAGTGCTCGGGTTCGGCCGGTTCGGCTTCCTCCCCTGCCGCGCCGTCATCCACTTCGTCTTCGGAAGCGCCCGTGTACCGCACGTTCAGCACGATCAGCGTGACGTTGTCACGCCCGCCGTTCTCCAGCGCAGCCTCCACCATCGCGTTCACTGCTGCTGCAGGTTCGGAGTTCTCGCGGAGGAAATGCAGGATCCCGTAGTCGGTCAGCTCTTTGGTGAGACCGTCTGAGCAGATGATGAAGCGGTCACCGTCGACGACGTCGATCGCCACGTAGTCGGGTGAGACCAGCTCGTTCGCGCCGACGGCGCGCGTGATGACGTTGCTGTACGGATGGGCGTCGGCCTCTTCCGGGCTGATCTTGCCCGAGGAGATCAGCTCCTGCACGACCGAGTGATCGGTCGTGACCTGGATGAGCCGTCCGTCACGCTCGAGGTACACCCGGGAATCGCCGATGTTCAGCGAGATCCAGCGCCAGCCGTCTTCGCCACGGTCGAGATAGACGCCCGTGAGGGTCGTGCCCGTTCCCTCGTCGGTGGTGTCCGGATGCTGGTGGATGTCGTCGACCGCGAGCTGCAGCGCCGCGAGGATGCGATCGTCGTCGATGTGGCCCGCGTCGACCATGTCGGAGAGCCGGTCGACCGTCGCCTGGCTGGCGATCTCGCCGCCGGCATGGCCGCCCATGCCGTCGGCGACGATGTACAGCGGGTACTTCGCGAGGAAGGAGTCCTGATTGTTCTCGCGGCGACGCCCGCGGTCCGTGACCCCCGCCCAGGTGAGCTCCAGCTCATCGCTGACGCGGAACGTCTGCGTCGTGGTCTCAGGCACGTGGGTTCTCCGTCGGACTGCTGAGCGGCGGGGACGCCGCAGGGTTCATGTTCATCGTAGTGGTGCGCGCGCTCACATCCGGTCGGCCGGGTCGTCGACGAGCGGGAACAGCGCGTCGATCTCAGCCAGGTCAGCCGCATCGGGGGTCCACGCGTCGGCCGCTTCGGCGTTCGCCTCGACCTGCTCCGGCCTGGTGGCCCCGGCTATCACGCTCGACACGCCCGGCTGGGCGAGCAGCCACCCGAATGTCGCCTGCAGCATCGAGATGTCGCGCTGAGTGCAGAACTCCTGGTACCGCTCGAGCGCGTCCCATGGGGCGTCCGCCCAGATGTGCTGCCGCGTGTCCATGATCCGGGTGCCCGACGGCCCGCCCTCGCGCGTGAACTTACCCGTCAGGAGGCCGTTCTTCAGCGGGAAGAACGGGAAGAAGCCCAGCCCGTACCTGTTCACGGCGGGAAGCACCTCGCGCTCTGAGGCGCGGGCGAGCAGCGAGTAGTGGTTCTGCGCGGAGATGAAGCGCCCGGTCGAGCGGGCTCGCGAGGCGAACTCGGCCTCGGCGATCTGCCAGCCGGTGAAGTTCGAATGGCCGTAGTAGCGGATCTTGCCTTCGTCGACGAGTTCGTCGAGCGCGTCGATGGTCTCGGCGATCGGCGTCTGCGGATCGGGAAGGTGCAGCTGGTACAGGTCGATCCAGTCGGTGCGCAGACGCCGCAGCGACTGCTCCACCGCATGACGCACATATCGACGCGAGCCCCGCCCGCCGGGGAAGTCGTAGCCCATATCGCGCTCGTGACCGAACTTGGTCGCGAGCACTGCGCGGTGGCGGCGCCCCTCGAGCACCTCCCCCATGAGCTCCTCACTGCGTCCGGCCTCAGCCCCGTACATATCGGCGGTGTCGAAGAAGAAGACACCGTTCGCGAGCGCCGCGTCGATGACCGCGCGCGTGCCCTCGAGCGTCTCGGTCACGGTGCCGGCTCGGCCGAAGTTGTTGCAGCCGAGGCCGGCGGTGGATACGACGAGTCCGGATGCGCCGACGCGGCGCTGCGAGGTAGCCATGCATCCACACTATCGGGGCGCCCGGACACGTCGTTCGCCACACCATGCGAAGAAGCCCCCGACGTCGTCGAGGGCTTCTTCGTCAGATCAGCTCACGCGGGCGGCTGCGTCGGATCGTTCGGCGACGCAGGCGGAGCCGGAGGCGCGGGCGGCGCGGTCGGCGGCGCTGCGGGCGGCGCCGGCGGAGTGGCGGGGGGAGGCACCGGGGCGCCGGGCGCAGGCGGAACAGGAGCACCCGGGTTGTGAGGTGCGCCGTACCCCGGCTGCGTCGGCTGGCCAAGACCGGGCTGTGCCGGCGGAGCATAGCCGGGCTGAGCAGGCGGCTGGTATCCCTGAGGCGCAGGAGGCTGGTAGCCCTGGGGCGCTGCGTAGCCGGCTGCCGGGGCCGCGCTCTGGCCAGGCTGCACGGGGATTCCGTCCCACACGGTGTTGTCGCCGAGGAAGCTGTTGCCCGCCCATGGAGCCGGCGCGATGTTGGGGTTCCAGCGCGAGCGGTCGAATGCGAGGATGCCCATCCAGACGATGTTGAGCAGCACGAACAGGATGACCCAGGCCGCTTCCTTCTGCAGCTTGAGGCCGACGCGCCAGCCGGCCATCGCGAAGAGAGCGGTGAAGACCAGGCCGAAGATGCTGCCGATGCCGGTCCACGACAGCAGGAGCGTGGCGCCGAGCGCATACAGCACGAGCCAGGGGCTCATGTCGCCGAGCTTGAAGAAGATCATCTCCCGGTAGACAGGCACCCAGGCCCGCCACTTGCCCTCGACGCCGGCCTTCTCGAAGATCTTCATCATCAAGATCGACGAGAGCACGTACATGATCGGTCCGACGATGAAGAGCAGGATGCCCAGAAGGGCGAACAGCGCGGCGAGGCCCTCGTAGCCCCCGTAGTCGCCATAGTCCATGAGTGAACCACTTCCCTCGTAGAGAGGAAGCGGTTTCGCTCCCCCGTGCGCATCTCGCGCACGGTCATGCTAGCGAAGCGTCCGCACCGCGGGCAACGATGCATCCTCGCTCCCGGGGGCGGCCGTGGGGACTCAGCCGGCGACCACGAGCTCCAGAACACCGGCATCCTGCGCTTCTCGCAGACGGATGCCCTGCTCATCGGCCCACGCGATCAGCGCGCCGACGGAGTTCCCTCTCGGGCGTGTCGTGGCGAGAGCACGCACGAACGCGCCCTTCGCCTTCTTGTTGAAGTGATTCAGCGCGCGCCCCTTGTCTGTGACCACCCTCACGTAAGCGGAGGCGACGACTCCGGCGACGGGCCCGAGCGCCACATACGATTCGCTGCGCAGGTCGAGGACGAACCCGCAGCCCGACAGCGCGGCGGAGGTCGCGTCGGCCCAATGCCGCTTCAGCGGGCGGATGCCAGGGAGCGATGTCCCCGCTGCCAGGCGATAGGCGGGGATCTCATCCAGCGCACCGATCGGTCCGAACGGAGCGGAATGGATCATCACGTGCGATCCGAGCCACCGCCGTGCGGCCGCGTCGAGCGACGCCGCGTCGAGTGCGTCGTAGAGCACTCCCGTGTAGCGGTCGATCGAGGCCATCGTGGGGGCCGTTCGCAGCATCCGGTTGTGCTCGACGTCACCCGCCTGACGCTCGCTGAGCTTGAGGACGCGTCGCGCCTCGCTCGAGTCGGAGCTGAGCTCCACGAGGGCATCGACGACCTCGATGCGCTGCGAGGTCAGCGACGGCAGAGCGAGCGCGTCGAGGCGCAGCGGGCGGCCGGTGCCACCAGCACGCTTGGTCTCGGACGGGGGCAGAAGGATTCTCATGGGCTCCACACAGACGAAGCGTCCGCCTCGGCACGTGCAGGGCACGAACCGAGGCGGACGCCGGGTTGTCTTGCTGTCAGGCGATCAGAGCGGCGTTGCCTGCCACGATCGTCAGGGTGTCGCCCTCCATGGAGAGGAACCCATCCTGCGCGTTCGCGAGCACCTTGCTGCCGTCGGTCTGAGTGATGCGGACCTCGCCCTGGGCAAGGATGGCCAGCACCGGCTCGTGACCGGACATGATGCCGATCTCGCCCTCGACGGTCTTGGCGACGACGAGCGACGCCTCCCCCGTCCAGACCTCCGCATCAGCGGAGACGAGGCTCACGTGCAGCGCCATGGTCAGGCGTTCTCCTTCTGGATCTTCGCCCAGGCCTCTTCGACGTCCGAGATGCCACCGACGTTGAAGAAGGCCTGCTCGGCGACATGGTCGAAGTCACCGCGGCAGATCGCATCGAACGACTCGATGGTCTCCTTGAGCGGAACCGTCGAACCCTCGACACCGGTGAACTTCTTCGCCATGTAGGTGTTCTGCGAGAGGAACTGCTGGATGCGACGTGCGCGGGAGACGACGATCTTGTCCTCTTCCGAGAGCTCGTCGACACCGAGGATCGCGATGATCTCCTGCAGCTCCTTGTTCTTCTGCAGGATCTGCTTCACCGTGGTGGCGACACGGTAGTGGTCCTCACCCAGGTAACGCGGGTCCATGATGCGCGACGTCGAGGTCAGCGGGTCGATGGCCGGGTAGAGACCCTTCGACGCGATCTCACGCGAGAGCTCGGTGGTGGCGTCGAGGTGCGCGAACGTGGTCGCCGGAGCCGGGTCGGTGTAGTCGTCAGCCGGCACGTAGATCGCCTGCAGCGAGGTGATCGAGTGACCACGCGTCGAGGTGATGCGCTCCTGCAGGAGACCCATCTCGTCGGCGAGGTTCGGCTGGTAGCCCACGGCAGAGGGCATGCGGCCCAGCAGCGTGGAGACCTCGGAACCGGCCTGCGTGAAGCGGAAGATGTTGTCGATGAAGAGCAGCACGTCCTGCTTCTGCACATCGCGGAAGTACTCCGCCATGGTCAGGGCCGAGAGCGCGACGCGGAGACGGGTCCCCGGCGGCTCGTCCATCTGGCCGAAGACGAGGGCGGTCTTGTCGAAGACGCCCGCCTCCTCCATCTCGTGGATGAGGTCGTTGCCCTCACGGGTGCGCTCGCCCACACCGGCGAACACCGACACACCACCGTGGTCCTGCGCGACGCGCTGGATCATCTCCTGGATGAGCACGGTCTTGCCGACACCTGCACCACCGAACAGACCGATCTTTCCACCCTGCACGTAGGGGGTCAGGAGGTCGATCGACTTGATGCCGGTCTCGAACATGGTGGTCTTCGACTCGAGCTGGTCGAAGTTGGGTGCCTTGCGGTGGATCGGCCAGCGCTCGGTGACCTCGATGGTCTCGCCGGGCTCGGCGTTGAGGACCTCGCCGATCACGTTGAAGACCTTGCCCTTGGTCACGTCGCCGACGGGGACCGAGATGGCCTCACCGGTGTTGCGAACCTCCTGGCCGCGGACGATGCCGTCGGTCGGCTTCAGGGCGATGGCGCGCACGAGGTCGTCGCCGAGGTGCTGCGCGACCTCGAGCGTGATCTCGGTGGAGTCCTCGCCGATCGTGATCGTGGTCTTGAGGGCGTTGTAGATCTCGGGAATCGAGTCGTGCGGGAACTCGATGTCGACAACCGGACCGTTGACGCGTGCAACGCGTCCGACGACCGCGGTCGCCGGCTGCTCAGCCGTGGCGGTGGTGGTCATATCTCGTCTCTTCTCCTGATGGTCTTATTTGCTCGACGAGAGGGCGTCGGCTCCACCGACGATCTCTGCGATCTGCTGGGTGATCTCCGCCTGGCGAGCGTTGTTGCGCAGGCGGGTGTAGTCGGTGATCAGCTTGTCGGCGTTGTCGCTTGCCGACTTCATCGCCTTCTGCGTCGCGGCCTGCTTGGCTGCCGAGGACTGCAGGAGGGCGTTGAACACGCGGCTCTGGATGTACACCGGCAGGATCGCGTCGAGCACGGTCTCTGCGTCGGGCTCGAACTCGTAGAGCGGGTAGACGGCCGCGCTCGCGGTGTCTTCGGCCTCTTCGATCTCGAGCGGCAGCAGACGAAGAGCCGTGGGCTCCTGCGTCATCATGCTGACGAAGCGGTTGTACACCAGCACGATCTCGTCGACGCCCTCGGACTCGCCGCCGCGCAGGAATGCCTGCTGCAGCGTGTGCGCGATCTCCTCGGCCGTGTGGAACGACGGCGTGTCGGTGTCGCCGATCCACTCGGCTGCGGACTCGATCCGACGGAACTGGAAGTACCCGACGGCCTTGCGACCGACCAGGTAGTAGACCGGCTCGCGGCCGAGCTCGCGCAGACGCTCGCCCTGCTCCAGGCCCTCACGGATCACCTGGGAGTTGAACGCGCCTGCGAGACCACGGTCGCTCGAGAAGATGACGACCGCCGTGCGGCGGATCGTCTCTGCCTCGCGAGTGAGCGGGTGATCGACGCTGGAGTGCGTCGCGACGGCGGACACGGCCCTCGTCACGGCCTGCGCGAAGGGGCTGGACGCCTTGACGCGTGCCATCGCCTTCTGGATGCGCGAAGCCGCGATGAGTTCCATCGCCTTCGTGATCTTCTTGGTCGTCTGAGCAGAAGAGATCTTCTGCTTGTAGACCCTGAGTTGAGCGCCCATGAATCAGTACCTCACGCGATTACGCGCGACGACCCTTGACGATCTTCTCCTGGCTGACGTCGCCGGCATCCTCCGCCGAAACCTGCTCGTTGCCCGGAGCGCCGATCGACTGGCCCTTGCCGCCCTGGAACTCCAGGATGAAGGCGTCGGTCTGCTTGTCGAGCTCTGCGACCGTGGCGTCGTCGAGGACGTTGGTCTCGCGCAGCGTGTCGAGGATCGACGTGTTGCGACGCAGGTAGTCGAGCAGATCGCGCTCGAAGCGCAGCACGTCCTCGATCTCGAGCGAGTCGAGCTTGCCGTTGGTTCCGGCCCAGATCGAGACGACCTGCTCCTCGACGGGGTACGGCGAGTACTGCGGCTGCTTGAGCAGCTCGGTCAGACGGGCACCACGGGCGAGCTGACGACGCGAAGCCGCGTCGAGGTCGGATGCGAACATCGCGAACGCCTCGAGCGAACGGTACTGCGCGAGCTCGAGCTTCAGCGTTCCGGAGACCTTCTTGATCGACTTGACCTGAGCGTCACCACCGACTCGCGAGACCGAGATACCCACGTCGACCGCCGGACGCTGGTTGGCGTTGAAGAGGTCGGACTGCAGGAAGATCTGGCCGTCGGTGATCGAGATCACGTTGGTGGGGATGTACGCCGAGACGTCATTGGCCTTGGTCTCGATGATCGGCAGACCCGTCATCGAACCCGCACCCAGCTCGTCGGACAGCTTCGCGCAGCGCTCGAGCAGACGCGAGTGCAGGTAGAAGACGTCACCCGGGTATGCCTCGCGGCCCGGCGGGCGACGCAGCAGAAGCGACACGGCACGGTAGGCCTCGGCCTGCTTCGACAGGTCATCGAAGATGATCAGGACGTGCTTGCCGCCGTACATCCAGTGCTGGCCGATGGCCGAGCCGGTATAGGGCGCCAGGTACTTGAAGCCGGCCGGGTCGGACGCGGGCGCGGCGACGATCGTCGTGTACTCGAGGGCACCGGCCTCTTCCAGCGCACCCTTGACGGAGGCGATGGTCGAGCCCTTCTGGCCGATCGCGACGTAGATGCAGCGGACCTGCTTGTTGACGTCGCCCGACTCCCAGTTGGCCTTCTGGTTGATGATCGTGTCGATCGCGATGGCCGTCTTGCCCGTCTGGCGGTCGCCGATGATGAGCTGACGCTGGCCACGACCGACCGGGATCATGGCGTCGATGGCCTTGATTCCGGTCTGCATCGGCTCGTGGACCGACTTGCGCTGCATGACGCCTGGCGCCTGCAGCTCGAGCTCACGCGACCCCTCGGTCGCGATGGCGCCGAGTCCGTCGATCGGGTTGCCGAGCGGGTCGACGACGCGACCCAGGTAGCCGTCGCCGACCGGGACCGAGAGGACCTCGCCGGTGCGGGTGACTTCCTGGCCGGCCTCGATGCCGGTGAAGTCGCCGAGGACGACCACGCCGATCTCGTGCTCGTCGAGGTTGAGGGCCAGGCCCTTCGTGCCGTCCGCGAAGGTGACGAGCTCGTTGGCCATGACGCCGGGCAGTCCCTCGACGTGCGCGATGCCATCGGCCGCGTCGATGACGGTGCCGACCTCGGTCGCCACGGCGCCGGTGGGCTCGTAGGCGTCGGCGAAGTTCTTCAGCGCGTCACGGATGACGTCGGGGCTGATCGATAGTTCTGCCATTGTCTTCCCTTTGTGTGTCTGGGTGGGCGCGGTTCCCCGCGTCAAGTTGTTCAGCTCGCGAGCTTCTGGCGAAGGTCGGCGAGTCGGGCGGAGATGCTGCCGTCGATGACATCATCGGCGATCTGCACGCGCAGGCCCCCGACGACGGTCGCGTCGATCACCTGGTTGATGGAGATCTCGCCGCCATAGCGACGTGCCAGCGCATCGCGCAGGCGCGTCTCCTGAGCAGCGGAGAGAGCGGTCGCGGTGTACACCGTCGCCACCGCGCGGCCGGCCTGTGCGGCGACGATGTCGGTCGCACGGCTCAGCACCTGACGCACGCGACGCTCGCGCGGCATGCGCACCAGCGACGAGGCGACCAGGACTGTCGCGGGCGACGCGGAGCCGCCGAGCACCTTCTCGACCAGATCGCCCTTCGCCGACGCACCGCCGAGGCGGCTGCCGAGAGCGAGCTCGAGCTCGGGGTTCGCCGCGACGACGCGCGAGAAGCCGAAGAGCTCACCCGCGATGTCGTCACCGGGGGCCGCCTTCGCGGCCGCACGGATGGCGAGCTCCTCGACACCGTCGATCAGATCGGACACCGACGACCAGCGCTGTGCGGCGACCGTGGTCAGCAGCGAGCGCACCGGAGCCGAGACACCGGCGAACACAGCTGAGACGAGCGCGCTGCGCGCCTCAGCCGGAGCCGCGGGATCGGCGAGCGCGCCGCTCAGCTGGGCCGACTCCCCGATGGCGCGAGCCGAAGCGAAGAGCTCGGCCGCGCTGTCGAGGTTCAGGCCCGACGCTGCGGCAAGCGCGTCCGTCGATGCCGCGAGTGCCTGAGTGGTCGCGCTGCCCATTACTTGGCCTTCTCGAGGTCGGCGAGGAAGCGGTCCACGACCGCCGTCGCACGAGCGTCATCGCTGAGGGTCTCCCCCACGACGCCGCCGGCCAGGTCGATCGCGAGCGTGCCGACCTCGCTGCGCAGCGAGACGAACGCCGCCTGGCGCTCCGCCTCGATCTGCGTGTGAGCAGCCGCGGTGATGCGGTTCGCCTCGGCGACCGCCGTCTCCTTGGCCTCGGTCACGATCTTCTTGCCGTCCTCACGGGCGGCCTCGCGGATCTCACCGGCCTCGGTGCGTGCCTCGGCGAGCTGGCGGGTGTACTCCTCCAGCGCTGCCTCAGCCTGCTTCTGGGCCTCATCAGCCTTGGCGATGTTGCCTTCGATGGCGGCCGAGCGCTCGTCGAGGATCGCGGTCAGGCGAGGAAGGGCGACCTTCCACACCACGATGAGGATGATGAGGAACCACAGGCCCGACCAGATGATGTCGTACCACGCGGGGATGAGCGGGTTCTGCGCCTCGGTCTCCGCCGCCGCGAGGTTCGTGACAAGAGCGTTCAGCATCCTGTCTCCTTCAGAAGTCGGTGCGGATTACGGGAAGGGGATGAATGCGACGGCGATGCCGACGAACGCAAGCGCCTCGGTGAAGGCGATACCGATCCACATGAGGACCTGGAGACGACCGGCCAGCTCGGGCTGACGGGCGACACCCTCGATGGTCTTGCCGACGACGATGCCCACGCCGATGGCCGGTCCGATGGCGGCGAGGCCGTAGCCGACTGCACCGATGTGACCGTTGATTTCAGCGAGAACCGTAGTAGCGTCCACGGGTTTTTCCTTTCGTTGGGTGGGACGGCAGTTGCCGACCCGCTCAGTGCTCTTCTGCGACCGCGAGCTGGATGTAGATCGCGGTGAGGACGGTGAAGACGTACGACTGCAGGACGACGACCAGGATCTCGAAGAGAGTGAAGGCGCCGCCGAAGGCGAGGGTGCCGACGCCGAGCGCCGCCCAGCCGCCACCTGCGGTGAAGAAGAAGAAGTGCGTTGCTGCGAAGCAGAGCACGAGGATCATGTGACCGACGACGAGGTTCATCATCAGACGGAGGGTGAGCGTCACCGGGCGGATGATGAAGGTGGAGATGAACTCCAGCGGGGTGACGATGATGTAGACGGGCCACGGCACTCCGGCGGGGAAGAGCGAGTTCTTCCAGAACCCGAGCGGGCTCTTCTTCATGCCGGCGTAGATGAAGGTCACGTAGCTGATGATGGCCAGCGTGAGAGGCACGGCGATGATCGCGGTGCCCGGCATGTTGAGGAACGGGATGATGCCCGTGATGTTCATGAACAGGATCATGAAGAACATGGTCACGAGCAGCGGCGCGAACCGCTCGCCGTCCTTGCGTCCGAGCAGGTCGTGGCCGATGCCGTTGCGCACGAAGCCGATGCCCATCTCGACGAGGCTCTGGAACCGTCCGGGCACGACCGTCATGCGACGGGTTCCGAGCCACATGATCAGCACGACGGCGATCACCGAGAGCAGCTGGATGAGGTGGATGCGGTGCATCGGCACGACGCCGAACGCGTTGAACAGGATCTCCGGGAAGAACTCGTCCATCGAGGGGCCGTGGAATTCACCGTCACCGGCGATCGGACGAACGGTCAGGGTCGCAACGGGATTCAAAAGCGCGGGCTCCAGCTTCGGGTCACCGGTCGGAACCGGGGCGACGAGGGACGGTGTGCATCAGCGCAAGCGCTCGCGAGACGAGCGGCGGGCACGGGTAAACACTACCAGATTCAGCGGTCGCCATCCGCCGCGGCGCGGCCCTGCCGGCCATCGACGTCGGGCTCGTCCTCCGGATTGGTGGTCGGGAGGTCGATGTCGCTGACATTGGGCAGGCGCATGCGCATGAGCACGATCATGTCGACCACGAGGGAGAGCACGACGCCGGCCACGATCGACAGGAAGAACACCATGGGCGAGATCCACGGCTGCCCGCCGAGGATGATCATCACCACGAGGAAGACACCGAGCTTGAGCAGCCAGCCGCCCAGGACGATCGCGAAGAACAGCTGCACATAGATCGGATCGCCGAACCAGCGATTGGCGAACAGGATGCTGCCCGCCGTGATCCCGAGGAACAGGAATGCGAGAAGCACGCCGATCAGCCCGCTCCACATCCCGCTCATGCCGTCGACGGCATATCCGATCCCTGCTGCGGCCAGGGCGAGTACGAGGGCGGCTCCTGCGGACCACGCGAGCGTGCGGCGCAGAATGGGTGTGCTCGAGACGGGGCTCGGGGTCATCAGGGCTCCCTGTGCGGTTCGGAGTCGGATTCGTCCAGGCTGGACGCGGAGGTGGATGCCAGGCGGGCTCGCGGCGGTGTGCGCGTGACGATGAGGCACGCGATGATGCCGACGACCCCGAACGCGATAGCGGCGAAGTAGCCGCCAGGCCAGTCCTGGCGGCCGGCGATGTACATCAGCAGCACGGTCAGCGAGATGACCGCACTCCATGCGTAGAAGATCAGCACCGCATCGCGATGACGGTGTCCGAGATCGAGCATCCGATGATGCAGATGCTTGCGGTCCGGTGAGAAGGGCGACTTGCCGGCGCGCATACGACGGAAGACGGCGAGACCGAAGTCGAGCAGCGGGAGCATCACGATCACCAGTGGCAGGACGATCGGGATGAATGCTCCCAGAAGCTGGGAGCGGCCGAAGCGCTCGGGATCGAAGGCGTTCACATCGCCCTGGGTGGTGAGCGCGATCGTCGACGTCGCCATCAGGAGACCGAGCACGAGCGCACCGGAATCCCCCATGAACAGCTTCGCCGGGCTCCAGTTCAGCGGAAGGAATCCGAGGCAGGCGCCGATGAGCACGGCGGCGAGGAACGTCGCGAGGTTGAAGTAGCTCGTGGCGCCGGAGTCGCGGGTCAGGATGTACGCGTACACGAAGAACACGCCGTTGGCGATCAGGCACACCCCGGCGACGAGACCGTCGAGCCCGTCGATGAAGTTCACCGCGTTCATCACAACCACGATCGCGAACATGGTGATCGAGATGCTCACCCAGCTCGACACGAGGATCATGTCGCCGACGGGCAGGGACAGGATCTGCAGCCCTCCCCCGACCGAGATGATGCCGGCCGCGAGGAACTGTGCGGCGAGCTTGATCATCCAGTCGAGATCGATCAGATCATCGACGACTCCGACCACCGCGATCAGCAGCGCCGCGGCGAGGATCGCCCACAGGGTGTTCGGCGGTGACCACATGCGCTCGAAGAAGGGGTTGGCGGCCGATATCAGGATCGCGGCGGCGATGCCGATGAACATCGCCACCCCGCCCAGGCGCGGTGTCGGGGTCTTGTGCACATCGCGTTCACGGATGCCAGGGTAGAGCTTGAACCTCAGGCTCAGGCGCCACACCGCCCAGGACAGCGCGAAGGTGATCGCCGCCGTCAGGATGATCGTGAACAGGTACTGCTTCACTCTTCGTCGACCGGGCTCTCATCGACCTCGGCGGGCTCCTCCTCCGGCTCGAGCAGGTCTCCGAGCACCTCGGCCAGTTGCTCGCGGCTGACAGCACCCTCACGCAGGATGCGCACCACCGGAACCTCGCCCTCGGGCGTCGCTACGAGCGAGGTGGCGTCGACGATCGTCGACGGGATGCCGTTCTCGCTATAGCCCTCCTCGAGGTAGACCGCGACGCTGTCGCCGAGCATCTCCTGAGCGTCAGAGGCGATGATCGCCGCGTCGCGACCCGTGAGATTGGCGCTCGACACGGCGAGCGGGCCGGTCTCGGCGAGCAGCTCCAGGGCGACGCGACGGTCGGGCATCCGCACGGCGACGGTGCCCTTGGTCTCGCCGAGGTCCCAGGTCAACGACGGCTGAGCGGGCAGGACGATCGTGAGTCCGCCTGGCCAGAACGCGTCGACGAGCTTCTGCACCGCCGCGGGCACCTCCTCGACGAGTGCTGCGAGCACGTCCGGGCCTGCCACCAGCACGGGCGGCGGCATGTCGCGCCCGCGGCCCTTCGCATCCAGCAGCCGCTGCACCGCAGCCGGCGAGAAGGCGTCGGCGGCGATGCCGTACACGGTGTCGGTGGGAAGCACGATGAGCTCACCGCGGGCGATGGCCTGGCGGGCGTGGCGCATGCCGGCGAGGATCTGAGAATCGTCGCGGCAATCGAAGACAGTTGACATGGCATGCCCAGTCTACGTCGGTCAGCCCTGTGACCACCTGGCAGGGCGCGGCCCGGCAGGCGTGTCAGGCGCGCAGCGCGGTCGTCGCGCGGTCGCGTCGAGTGAGGTCCTGGTGCGTCGCCGCTGCGCACCAGCCGTCTGCGCTCAGGATGTCCCGGATGGCCGCGCCCTGGAGTTCACCGTGCTCGAGCACCAGGAGGCCGCCGGAGTGCAGCAGCTCCTGCGCGCGGCGGCTGATCACACGGACGACGTCCAGCCCGTCGGCGCCGCCGTACAGCGCCTGCGCCGGATCGTGCAGACGCACCTCGGGATCGCGGGGGATCGCCGCGTCAGGCACATACGGAGGGTTGGAGATGACGACGTCGACCGCGCCCCGCAGCTCGTCGAACGCTGTCGCGAGGTCACCGTGCACGAGGGTCAGGTTCTCGACCCCCCGCACGTTGCGAGCCGCCCAGGCGTGGGCCTCGGCGGAGCGCTCGACGGCGTGCACGCGCGCATGCGGCACCTCTGTCGCCATCGCGAGGGCGATGGCCCCGCTGCCCGTTCCGAGATCGATCGCGGTCGGTGCGGGCGAAGCGCTCTCCAGGAGCGCGTCGATCGCGAACTGCACGACCGTCTCCGTCTCGGGCCGCGGGACGAAGACGCCAGGTCCGACGGCGAGCTCGAGGTGACGGAACGCGGCGCGCCCGGTCAGATGCTGCAGCGGTTCACGAGCGGCACGGCGGTCGACGAGTGATGCCAGCCGCTCGGCATCCGGATCGGCCATCTCATCGCCACGGACGACGGCAGCCTGCAGCTCGCCGCGCCCCCGTCCGAGCACGTACCCGATCAGCAGCTCGGCATCGACGAGCGGATCCGGGACGCCGGCGTCCGCCAGCCGCTGCGCGACGGCGCGCAGCTGCGCTGAGATGAGGATGGGCATCCTCTCAGCGTAGGCGGTTGGCGGATGCGGTCACATTCCGTCATCAGACGAGGCCCGCACCGTAGGCTGATCTCGCTGAACCCCGCATACGAAAGGTCTGTCATGACCGGCATCCACAACGACATCACGAGCACCTTCGGCAACACTCCGCTCGTGCGACTGAACCACCTGACCGAGGGCATCGATGCCACCGTGCTCGTCAAGCTCGAGTCGTTCAACCCGGCGTCCAGCGTGAAGGACCGCATCGGGATCGCGATCGTCGATGCCGCCGAGGCATCGGGCGAGCTCAAGCCGGGCGGAACGATCGTCGAGGCGACCAGCGGCAACACCGGCATCGCGCTGGCGATGGTCGGCGCCGCGCGCGGCTACCGCGTCATCCTGACGATGCCCGCGTCGATGTCGAAGGAACGACGGGTTCTGCTCAAGGCATTCGGTGCCGAGCTCGTGCTCTCCGATCCCACGAAGGGCATGAGCGGCGCGATCGAGACTCTCAAGGAGATCATCGAGAGCACCCCAGGCGCCGTGTGGGCGCGTCAGTTCGAGAACGCCGCGAACCCGCAGATCCACCGTGACACCACCGCGCAGGAGATCCTCCGCGACACCGATGGCGACGTCGACATCTTCGTCGCAGGCGTCGGCACCGGCGGCACCGTCACCGGCACCGGCCAGGCGCTGAAGGCTGCCATTCCCGGCATCAAGGTCATCGCCGTCGAGCCGAAGGACTCCCCCCTGCTCTCCGAGGGACGCACTGGACCCGCGAAGATCCAGGGCATCGGCCCGAACTTCGTTCCTCCCGTGCTCGACCGCGACGTGATCGACGAGATCATCACCGCCGAGTTCGACGAGTCCATCGCGACCGCGAGGGCGCTGGCCGCCAAGGAGGGCATGCTGGTCGGAATCTCATGCGGTGCCGCTGTGGCGCAGGCGCTCAAGGTCGCCGCCCGCCCCGAGAACGCCGGCAAGACGATCGTCGTCATCGCCCCCGACACGGGCGAGCGCTACATCAGCACCGCGCTGTTCGAAGACCTGCGCGAGGACTGATCCCCGCCGTGCGCATCTTCTCCCGGGTCCGCGAAGACCTCGCCGCTGCGCGCCGCCGCGACCCCGCCGCCCGCAGCGGGGTGGAGGTGGCTCTGCTGTACCCGGGATTGCACGCCGTGTGGAGCCACCGGCTCTGGCACGCTCTGTGGCGACGTGACCTGCGCTTCGTAGCGAGGATGGGATCGCAGGTGACCCGCTGGCTCACCGGCATCGAGATCCACCCCGGTGCGCGGATCGGGCGGCGCTTCTTCATCGACCACGGCATGGGCGTGGTGATCGGCGAGACCGCTGAGATCGGCGATGATGTGATGCTCTATCACGGAGTCACGCTCGGCGGTCGCACGCGCGATCACGGCAAGCGGCACCCGACCCTCGAGGACGGCGTGTCCGTGGGTGCCGGTGCGAAGATCCTCGGTCCCGTGCGCATCGGCGCGCGTTCCGTGGTCGGCGCGAATGCCGTCGTGACGAAGGATTCTCCGGCCGACAGCATTCTGGTTGGCGTGCCGGCGAAGCCCCGCCGGCGCACCGAGAGCGATGACTCACGCGCTCTGCTCACCGCGGCCGACTACGTGATCTGAGATCGGCGAAAGCCCTGCTGTGCGGGGGTCAGAGAGCGAGATGCATCACGTGCAGGCCGACCAGGCCGTGCCTGCGCGAGACGAACGCTGCCGGCACGGTGCCTATGATCTCGAAGCCGAGCGACTGCCAGAGGCGCACCGCGCCGGTGTTGGTCTCGACCACAGCGTTGAACTGGATGGCCGAGAATCCCTGGGCGCGGTGCCAGTCGATCATGTGGCGTGCCAGCGCCGTGCCTACACCCGCTCCGCGCACGGACGGGTCGACCATGAAGGACGCGGTGCCGACATGCGAGCCTCGGCCGGGGCGGTTCGGACCCATCTTCGCCGACCCGACGACGCGCCCGTCGAGCACGGCGACGACCGTGCGGGCGGGAGCCTGCTCCATCCAGAGCGCCGACGCCTGCTCGGAGCTGAGGCCGTCCGGGTAGGCGTACGTCTCGCCGTCTTCGACGATGGCGGCGAAGAACGGGAATATCTGAGGCCAGTCGGCAGCGGTGGCGTCGCGGATCAGCATCCGGTCGCGTCCGTTCGCACTCACGAGTCGTCGCCGCCAAGGGCCGCCAGGCGGGCGTCCTCGTCAGCGTGGATCGCTGACTCGATGATGGGCTCGAGAGCCCCGTCCATCACCTGATCGAGGTTGTACGCCTTGTAGCCGGTGCGATGATCCGCGATGCGGTTCTCGGGGAAGTTGTAGGTGCGGATGCGCTCGGAGCGGTCCATGCCGCGGATCTGCGATCGACGGGCGTCGGATGCTGCGGCGTCGAGCTCCTCCTGCTGCTTGGCGAGCAGCCGCGCGCGGAGCACGCGCATGGCCGCCTCGCGGTTCTGGAGCTGCGACTTCTCGTTCTGCATCGACACGACGATCCCCGTGGGCACGTGCGTGATGCGCACCGCCGAGTCGGTCGTGTTGACCGACTGGCCGCCGGGGCCGGACGAGCGATATACGTCGATCTTCAGATCGTTCTGATCGATCTGGATCTCCTCCGGCTCGTCGACCTCGGGGAAGACGAGGACACCCGTCGTCGAGGTGTGGATACGGCCCTGCGATTCGGTCGCGGGAACGCGCTGAACGCGATGCACTCCGCCTTCGTACTTCAGGTGCGCCCAGACGCCCTGAGACGGATCGGTCGATGACCCCTTGATCGCGACCTGCACGTCCTTGTAGCCACCCAGATCGGACTCGTTGCGTTCCAGCAGCTCGGTCTTCCAGCCCTTTGAGGCGGCGTACTGCACGTACATGCGCAGCAGGTCGGCGGCGAACAGCGCCGACTCGGCCCCGCCCTCCCCCGCCTTGATCTCCATGATCACGTCACGCGCGTCATCGGGATCGCGAGGGATCAGCAGGCGGCGCAGCTTCTCTTGAGCGACACGCAGCCCCTCCTCGAGAACAGGCACCTCGTCGGCGAACGCGTCGTCCTCCCTGGCGAGCTCACGGGCCGCCTCGAGGTCGTCGGATGCGGCCGTCCATGCCTCATGAGCGGCCACGATGCGGTTCAGCTCCGCATAGCGCCGATTCACGCGCTTGGCGCGAGCGGCATCGGCGTGCACCGCCGGGTCGGAGAGCTCCTCCTGCACCCGGCGATGCTCCTCGATGAGGGCCCGGACCGAATCGAACACGCCTCTGCTCCGCTCAGCGGTGGATCAGCGGATGCTGTTCTCGTGGGCGTGCGAGCCGCCGTTCGAGCCCGGCGTCGGCACCGACTTCTGCATCTGGAAGAGGAACTCGACGTTGGAGCCGGTCTCCTTGAGCTTGCCCAGAACGACCTCGAGCGCCTGCTGCGGGTCGAGGCCCGCAAGGGCGCGCCGCAGCTTCCACGTGATCTTGACCTCGTCTGCCGAGAGCAGCATCTCCTCGCGGCGCGTGCTGGACGCGTTCACGTCGACCGCCGGGAAGATGCGCTTGTCGGCGAGCTGACGAGACAGACGCAGCTCGCTGTTGCCGGTGCCCTTGAACTCCTCGAAGATCACCTCGTCCATCTTCGAGCCGGTCTCGACGAGAGCGGTAGCGAGAATGGTCAACGAGCCGCCGTTCTCGATGTTGCGGGCAGCGCCGAAGAAGCGCTTGGGCGGGTAGAGCGCCGCGGCGTCCACGCCTCCGGTGAGCACACGGCCCGACGCGGGGGTGGAGATGTTGTACGCGCGTCCCAGTCTGGTGATCGAGTCGAGCAGCACCACGACGTCACGGCCCAGCTCGACCAGGCGCTTGGCCCGCTCGATGGCGAGTTCCGCGACCGTCGTGTGGTCTTCCGCCGGGCGATCGAAGGTCGAGGCGATGACCTCGCCCTTGACCGTGCGCTGCATGTCGGTGACCTCTTCGGGGCGCTCGTCGACGAGCACGACCATGAGGTGCACCTCGGGGTTGTTCTGAGCGATCGCGTTGGCGATCTGCTGCAGGACGATCGTCTTGCCCGCCTTGGGCGGTGCGACGATCAGTCCGCGCTGGCCCTTGCCGATCGGGGCGACCAGGTCGATGATCCGCTGGGTCAGCTTCTCGGGAGCGGTCTCGAGCCGCAGGCGCTCCTGAGGGTACAGCGGCGTCAGCTTGCCGAACTCGACGCGGTTCGCGGCGTCGTCGGGAGAGAGGCCGTTGATCGAGTCGACCTTCACCAGCGCGTTGTACTTCTGACGCCCCTGCTGCTCGCCCTCGCGAGGCTGCTTGATCGCACCGACGACGGCATCGCCCTTGCGCAGGTTGTACTTCTTGACCTGCCCGAGCGAGACGTACACATCGCTGGAGCCCGCGAGGTAGCCGGTGGTGCGCACGAAGGCGTAGTTCTCGAGGACGTCGAGGATGCCCGCGACGGGGATGAGCACATCATCCTCGCCGATCTCGGTCTCGAACTCGTCGGATGTCGCGTTGGCGCCGCCGCGGCGCTTGCTGCCGCGCTGACGCCCGCGGCCCGAACCGCCATCGTCGTCGGAGTCGTTCTGACGGTCGTTCTGACCGCTGCCGCTCTGCGACCCGCCGTTCTGTCCGTTGGCGCTCTGGCCGTTCTGGGCGTTGCCTCCACGACCACGGCTGCGGCTGCGGCTCCGGCTGCGGCTGCGGCCCGAGCCCTCGCCGTCGGTCTCGCCCTCGCCGTTGCTCTGATCGGCCGATGCCTGCGCCTGCTCGCTCTGTGCAGAGTCGGCAGTCGCCTCAGCCTGAGCCTCGTTCTCGGCGGCCTTGGCACCGCGGCGGCCACGTGCGGGACGCTTCGCGGGCTCGGAGGGGGCCTCTGCCGACTGCTCGTCGCTGCTGCCCTTCTCCTTCTTGCCTGCGGCGGCACCGGCGTCAGCAGCGGGAGCCTCGGCGGCACCGTCCGCATCCACCGCAGTCGCAGCATCGGCATCCGCCTTCTTGGGGCGAGCGGCGCGCTTGCGCGCAGGCTTCGCCGGCGCCTCGGCGTCGTCGGACTTCTCTGCGGCGGGCGTCGCCGGTGCGGCCTCGGCCGGAGCGTCGGCGACCGGCAGGTCGAGCGTCTCGGCGTCGGCCTTCTTGGCGCGCGTACGGCGCGGGGTCTTGGCCTTCGGCTGCTCCTCAGCGGGAGCAGCGTCCGAAGACGACGCGGCGGGCGTCTCGGCCACGGACGCCTCGGTGGCGGCCGCAGCGGAGGCTGTGGTGGCGCGACGCGGCGCGCGCTTGCGCACCGGTGCCGCAGCCTGGGTCGCCACCGATTCGGTAGCCGTGGTGTCGTTCTGGGTCTCGGAGAGGTTCTCCACGAGTACTCCCTCATATGTCGTGGGAAGACGAGCAGTCCGACGAGCACGCAGCGGATGCCGCGTGCATCACACGCGCCGACGCAGAGCGCCTGCCAGCCAGTACCTGGATGTTCCTGGGGATCGCGTGCGGACTTCGCAGAATTGCGATAGGGCGAGAATCACGAAGTTACGTGGTGCCCTCCGCTCGTTCCCTCACTGTACCACCCTGCACGTCAACGGCGAGCATGTGCGCCTGCCACGGAGTGTCCGTCACAGCATCCGCGACCTCCACCGCGCGCTGTCGTGCACCGGGGCCGTCTGCCAGCACGAGAACGCTGGGGCCTGCGCCCGATACGACGGCGGCGAAGCCCTCTGCGCGCAGCGCCTGCACCAGGCGGAGCGTTTCGGGCATCGCGGGGCCGCGGTAGTCCTGATGAAGCCGGTCGTCGGTCGCGTCGAGCAGCAGCTCGGGGCTCTGCGTGAGCGCGGCGATCAGCAGGGCCGAGCGCGACACATTGAAGACGGCGTCCTCACGTGAGACCTGCGGTGGCTGCAGCGAGCGGGCCAGCGAGGTCGACATGGTGAATCCGGGGACGAAGACCAGCGGAGCGACGCCGCGATGCACGAGCAGCTTCTTGTGCTGCGGCCCGCGCTCCCCTGTCCAGGCGATCGTGAGTCCGCCGAACAGGGCCGGCGCCACATTGTCGGGATGGCCCTCGAGCTCGGTCGCAAGGCGCAGCAGGGTCTCATCGTCGAGGTCGACATCGCCCGCGAGCAGCCCCTTCGCGATGAGGATGCCCGCCGTCACGGCCGCGCCCGACGACCCGAGTCCGCGACCGTGCGGCACGCCGTTCTCGGCGTGCAGGTGCAGACCGGGCATCCGACGGCCGGCGTCCGCGTACACGTGCGCGATCGACCTGACCACGAGGTTGCTGGCGTCGGTGGGGATCTCGTCTGCGCCGGACCCGGCGACGTCGATCACGAGGCGGTCGTCGTCGAACGATGACGCCGTGAGCGTGTCATAGACGCTCAGAGCCAGACCGAGCGTGTCGAAGCCGGGCCCCAGGTTGGCGCTGGTCGCCGGCACGGTGACCATGACCGTGCGCACCGCCCCGTCGACGAGCGGTGCCTCGCCGGTGACCGGCTCAGCCGGTACCAGGGTCACTCCCACGTCACTCCCCCTCGACGCGAAGCACCGACACCACGCGCTCGACGACGTCGCTCGCCGCGAGACGATCGACCGCAGCGCTCAGCGCATCATCGGTCGCGCGGTGCGTGCCGATGATGAGCCGAGCGGTCTCGCCGTCGGCTCCGTCCTCTGCGGGGATGACGGTCTGCACGAGGGTCGCCACCGAGACGTCGCCGTCGCTGAGAAGACCCGCGATCGTGGCGAGCACACCCGCTTCGTCCGCCACCTCGAGGGTGATCTGGTAGCGGGTGAGCACGTGCCCGATCGAGACGACGGGCAGGTTCGCGCGCGTCGACTCGCCGACGCCGGTGCCGCCCGCGATGTGGCGCCGCGCTGCCGATACGACGTCGCCCAGAACGGCGGACGCAGTCTGCACCCCACCGGCGCCCGCACCGTAGAACATCAGCGAGCCGGCGGCCTCTGCCTCGACGAACACCGCGTTGTTGGCTCCGTGCACAGCGCCGAGCGGGTGGTCCCTCGGCACGAGCGCCGGATACACGCGCACCGAGATCGACTCGTCGCCGCCGTTTCCGAGACGCTCGCACACCGCGAGCAGCTTGATGACGAAACCGGCTTCGCGCGCTTCCTCGATCATGTCGGCCGTGATCGTGGTGATGCCCTCGCGGTGCACGGCCTCGAGCGGCACCGCGGTGTGGAACGCGAGCGATGCCAGGATCGCTGCCTTCTGCGCCGCGTCGTAGCCCTCGACGTCGGCGGTGGGGTCGGCCTCGGCGTAGCCGAGACGCTGCGCATCGGCGAGCACGTCGGCGAAGTCGGCGCCCTCGCCGTCCATGCGGTCGAGGATGTAGTTAGTGGTGCCGTTGACGATGCCCATGATCCGCACGACCCGGTCGCCGGCCAGCGAGTCCCGCAGCGGACGGATGATCGGGATGGCGCCCGCGGCGGCCGCCTCGTAGTACACCGACGCTCCAACGCGGCTCGCCGCGTCGAAGATCTCGGGACCGCGGGTGGCGAGCAGCGCCTTGTTCGCCGTCACCACATCCGCGCCCGAGCCGAGACCCAGCAGGATGTGCGAGCGCGCGGGCTCGATGCCCCCCATCAGCTCGATGACGATGTCGGCACCGGTGATCAGCGTCTCGGCATCCGTCGTGAACAGCTCACGAGGAAGGTCGACGTCACGCGGCGCGTCGACATCGCGCACGGCGATCCCGGCGAGCTCGAGGCGGGCGCCGGCGCGGTCGGCGAGCTCGTCGCCGTGACGCAGCAGCAGCGACGCCACCTGAGAGCCAACGGCTCCGGCTCCCAGCAGCGCAACGCGAAGTCGTCGGTAGTCAGTCATCTGCGCTCCTCAGCACGTCGGGTAGGGAAGTTCTGGCCGAGAAGGCCGGTCACTGCGAGATGCCCGCGTCGCGCGCGAGCAGGTCGGCGATGGACTCGCCGCGGACGATGACCCTCGAGACGCCGTCGGCGACGGCGACGATGGGCGGGCGGGGCACGTGGTTGTAATTGCTCGACAGCGGCGCGCAATAGGCGCCGGTCGCGGCGACGGCGAGCAGGTCACCGGGAGTGACGTCGGCGGGCAGGTACTCGTGATCGACCACGATGTCACCCGATTCGCAGTGCTTGCCGACGACGCGGACGAGCACGGGCTCACCCGTACCGGTTCGAGAGGCCAGTCGCGCCGAGTACTGCGCGCCGTAGAGCGCAGGACGGGCGTTGTCGCTCATGCCGCCGTCGACGCTGACGTAGCGTCGCACCGCGCTGTCGAGGGTCACGTCTTTCGTGGTGCCGATCTCGTAGAGGGTGACGCCGGCGTTGCCGACGATCGCCCTGCCGGGTTCGAACGACAGGTCCGGCAGCGGGATGCCGCGCGCCGCGCAGCCCTCGGCGACCGTCGACACGATCGCCTCGGCGAGGTCGGCGATCGGCGTGGGGTCGTCGACACGGGTGTACGCGATGCCGAAGCCGCCGCCGAGGTTCAGCTGAGGGATCTCACCGCCCTCGAGCAGTTGCTGGTGCAGATCGAGCACGCGCGACGCGGACTCTCGGAAACCGGCCACGCCGAAGATCTGCGAGCCGATGTGGCAGTGCAGACCGGTGAAGACGAGACCGTCCACCTCACGGATGCGCGTGACGGCAGCAGCCGCATGGTCGAGCGGGAAGCCGAACTTCTGATCCTCATGCGCCGTCGCCAGGAAGTCGTGGGTCTCGGCGTGCACGCCGCTGTTGACGCGCAGCATGACTCTCTGCGATGCCCCCGTGCGCGAGACGATCGCCGCGAGACGCTCGATCTCGATGACGCTGTCGATGATGATCGTGCCGACACCGACCTGCACCGCACGCTCGAGCTCGGCGACCGACTTGTTGTTGCCGTGGAAGCCCAGCCTTCCGGCATCCGCTCCCCCGGCGAGCGCCACCTCGAGCTCGCCACCGGTGCAGACATCGACGTTCAGTCCCTCGTCGAGAACCCACCGCACGATCGACGTGGTCAGCAGCGCCTTGCCCGCATAGTAGACGCGGGCCGACGTGCCGTGCGCGGTCGCCGCCCGGTCGAACGCGGCGCGCAGCACCGACGCACGGCGACGCACCTCGTTCTCGTCGATAACCTGCAGCGGCGTGCCGTAGGTGCGGGCGAGCTCCCCGACCCCGACACCGCCGATGCGCAGCTCGCC